>CAZWUB010000115.1:8641-11272 GCA_964637415.1 uncultured Rikenellaceae bacterium | reverse complement strand
TAATTCATTCAGTAATCAGACCCTGGCTCAGATTGATCTCTGGAAAAATAATTATAAGATCGGTGTTTACAGACTTTCCAAAGCCCTCGACGAGGAGGTTGCCCGGTTGCATCTCGATCAGCTTGGAGTTAAGCTCACAAAGCTTAATAAGGAACAGGCTGACTATATCGGTGTGCCTATTGAAGGCCCTTATAAACCCGAACATTACAGATACTAGAACTACGTATTATAATATGTCTTTTAATACGTATTTTAATACGTAGATAACAGTTTTTTTATTGGATGGCAACCCGCTCCGGGGTTGGTAATCGGGGTGTGATCACTGCCCGGGGCGTTACCCGGGCTATTGGAAGAAGACACCTCCGGTGTCAACTCAACTGCCATAACTCGTGAATTGTAAATCGACAATACATTCAACGAGAACAATGCCGGCGGAAATGCCCTCCGTTAACCGGTTCTAACCACTGTAGATACTGATATTCAAACCGAGCACTGCCGGCGGTATTGCCCTCCGGTAACCGGTTCTAACCACTGTAGATACTGATATTCAAACCGAACAATGCCGGAGGCATTGACTTCCAGTAGCCCGGGTTTCACCCCGGGTAAAAAGTACCATGGATATATCAACCCCGGAGCGGGTTGAATTCAAATAACTAATGTGTCATGTGAAAAAGAATATAAATCGGAAAGAGGGGTGTATAAAATTCTAATTATTCCATACCCTCAGGAATCTGCCGTCGAAATATGTTTTATAGTTTTTAAGGTAATATTTACCTGGTCCTGAGCTTGGTGTTCCAGATGATGGAAGCGCGTAATAAGTGCTGCATTTTGGACATACGGCATAAAGAAAATCAACAACTACTTTAACACTTTGTTGGTTTAATTCATAATCATGAGGACAGGTACGATCAAATGCAAAATATTCAAACTCGGAGTTTGCAAAAATAATTATTCCGTTATTGTTATAACCACCAGCCTTTTGTCCCCAATTATTTGTATTTGCATCTACATAGACTGAACCAAAAGTTGTTGTGAGGTTAGTAAATTCTATATCTCTCAGATCCATTGTGAAATCGACATATACATCAGGGATCACATCATTCCTTTCATTCTCACACGAATAAAGGATCAGTGCGAAAAAAACAAAAAAAATTCTTAATTTTGAAATGTCTGCCACTATGTTGATATTAACAACACAAAATTAGCAAAAGTGCCGCATATCTGGACAATCCTTGATGTGTTTATGTAATTAATTTAATATGAAGTTATTACATTATAAAAAATTACTTATCCCGCTGTTAATATTGTTTTTTCCGGTCAATTCAATTCAGGCCCAGTCGTTTGAAAGACCTCCGGAACACAAGCTTGTAAAGGGAGTATCAAAGAGGCTTCCCGGCAGGAAAAAACAGGTTAGGGTAAGTGAACCGCGAAGTGTTTCCAAAGCAATCAGAAAACAGAAAGCAGCAGAAAGAAAACAGGCCAGGGACTACAGGAAAAAGTTGAAGGATGACAGAGAGCGCCACCTTGAGATACAATCCCCTGAAGTCAGAGAAAGAATAATTCAGAACAGGAAAGAGGCCGATACAAATTATAAAGTCAAAAAGAAGGCTGTCGCATCAAAAAATAAAAAAACCGCCAGAAAATACAGGTAAATAATCCTGATCAGGCTATGTAAATCGCTTATTTACAGGTTAATTTTTTTTGGTTTTTATAAAATAATTTATATATTTGTCTAATGAAGAGTTCCGGAAACCCCGGAATTCTTCTTATTTTTTTAATTGTTTACAGAATAAGAAATGTCAGAGGTTTTGCATGTAACAGAAGAAGGCCTTCATAAATTAAAAGAGGAACTCAATCAACTGAGGACTGTAGAAAGGCCATTGATATCGAAGATGATATCTGAAGCAAGGGACAAAGGTGACCTTAGTGAGAATGCTGAATATGCAGCAGCCAAGGAAGCTCAGTCGATGCTTGAACTGAAGATTGCAAAACTCGAGGATATCGTTGCACGGTCGAGAATAATCGATGAATCTAAAATCGATAATTCAACAGTAAGAATATTGCATAAAGTAAGGATGAGAAATAAATCCAGCAATACTGTTATGGAATACCAGCTGGTTCCTGAAAGTGAAGCCAACATCAAGCTTGGAAAGATAGCGATAAGCTCTCCGATTGCTCAGGGTCTGATCGGAAGGAAGATTGGGGAAACTGTTGAGATCAAGGTTCCTTCCGGAATTATTCCTTTTGAAATTATTTCAATATCTGTCTGAAAAATACTTATTCTCCATGGCAACACTCTTTTCAAAAATCATCAAAGGTGAGATCCCTTGTTATAAAATTGCAGAGGATGACAGGTACTTTGCATTTCTCGATATTAATCCGCTTAAAGCAGGTCATACCCTTGTAGTGACAAAGCACGAAACAGATTATATATTCGATCTGGATGATGAACTGCTTGCAGGATTAATTGTATTTTCCAAAAAAGTAGCCGGAGCCATAAAAGAGGCATTTCCATGTAACAGGATAGGCATTGCAGTGCTCGGGCTCGAGATACCTCATGTTCATATCCATCTTGTTCCCATGGATACAATGGAGGATGTGAACTTCCGTAATCCCAAGCTGAAGTTTTCT
>CAZWUB010000115.1:3186-8541 GCA_964637415.1 uncultured Rikenellaceae bacterium | reverse complement strand
TATATGTGATGACGTTCTGAGTCTTCTGTTCCCGAGGATATGCTATGCCTGTGGTAATCATCTTATGCGTAATGAAAAGCTGATCTGCACAGAATGTTATGTTCTTATTCCGCGGACCAACTATCATCTCGAGGATGATAATCCCGTAGCCAGGCTCTTCTGGGGCAGGTGCAGAGTTGAGAAAGCGGCAGCTTTTTCATTCTATAACCGCGACAGCAGGATCAGGCGCCTGATACATAATCTAAAGTATAAAGGTATTCAGGAAATAGGTGTGGAGCTCGGGAAAATTTACGGACATGTTCTGATGAATTCGGGTTTCATAAGAGATATCGATCTGGTCATTCCTGTTCCGCTTCATCCTTCAAAAGAACGTACCCGCGGATTTAATCAGAGTTTACTTATTTCCCGGGGGATATCAGAGGTTACCGGATTACCTGTTGATGCAGGAACGCTTCGCAGGATCTCCAGTACATCAACCCAGACAAAAAAGTCGAGGTACGACAGATGGAAAAACGTTGAAGGTACATTTATTATTGAAGACAACTTTTCTGTCAAGGGGAAGCATATTCTTCTTGTAGATGATGTGATCACCACCGGATCTACAATGGAATCGTGTGTGAACGAGCTTCTTAAATCAGAGGGTGTAAGGGTAAGTGTTGCTGCGCTGGCGGTCTCCCTGGTTTAAAAGTTCAGATCATTTTACTCTCCCGGGATTATTTCTTATAAAATGTTTCCAGCTTACGGCTTTGCTGTTACCCGCGTTTTTACCCGACTGGTAGAAATGGCACATTGCTGCGGCAAGTCCGTCGGTTGCATCAAGCTTCATCTCCGGTTCATTGAATTTCAGTATTTTCATAAGCATGGATGCTACCTGTTCTTTTGATGCGGCCCCTCTGCCCGTGATTGACATTTTGATCTTTCTGGGTGCATATTCGAATATTGGCAATGACCTCGACAGAGCTGCTGCAATAGCTGCACCCTGTGCCCTCCCGAGCTTTAGCATAGACTGTACATTCTTGCCATAGAATGGCGCCTCAATTGCAAGCTCATCAGGATGGTATTCATCTATGATCCCTGTTGTACGGTCAAAAATATACTTCAGCTTTAAATAGTGATCCCCGAACTTTGTCAGATCGATGGATCCGATTGAAAGAAGCTCAGGCCCTGAAGCGGTATCCCTTATCACACCATAACCTGTAATTGTTGTCCCAGGGTCTATCCCCAGGATTATTCTCTCTTTTGGTCTGACCTTCACTATTCTGGTCTTAATTTATTTCTTGTAAAGGTATTATTTATCAGGGAAGGTGTTTCATTAAAGTGATTTGATCGTCTGAACAATCCCTCTCCTTTGCCTGTAAATTGACCTGTCTCAAGGTATTGTATTGCCTCTTTAAGGCATTCTTCATTCCTGTCGTCAAAATCATGAGTAATATCGTCAATCGCCCTTTTGTCCGGAGGAAGTCCCTCGAAATAATCGCCCTGATTTAAAGAATTTACTGTTTTAAAAGTGATTGGCCAGAAATAGTATTTCTTTCCACATGGCCGTATGTTCATACCTACAGGTTTTCCATCGGTTGTATCACCCACGCTGACGACAGTTATTTTCGGATACAGACCATTCATTACAGCCTCACTGGTCGATGCAGTTGACCGGCTTGTGATAACGACAAGTTTTTTAACTGCAATCGGATTAAGAGTTGCCACAAAGGGATAAGTAGTGTTTTCATTTTCATTCTTATCGTTATACAGGAGCCTTGTGAAAACTGAGCCCGTCAGGCTGCTTCCTCCAATATAGCTGGCAAGCTTTTGTCCGAGATCAAGATATCCTCCGCTGTTATACCGCAGGTCCAGAATAAAATCCTTCACATTGTTTGCCTTAAAAAAAGCGAAGGCTGTTTTTAGTTCATTTTCAGTAGGTTCAATAAAAGAGCTGAGAACCAGATGGCCTGTTACCGAACCAGTTGAGAGGTGTATAGTGTCATAAAGGAGGACTGTTTTTATCTCAAACGATGTCTTTGTTGAAGAGATCTTAATATCGGCTTGCCCCGGAGGTGAAAAGAGAAATGAATTTGTTACACCCTCTTTTGAGAGTCCCAGGGCTTCATCATATTTTTCACGGTCATTTCTAAGGAGAATGTCTGCAATATCGTACCCGTTGATATTTTTTACTATCCAGCCGCGTCGAACTCCCGCAGCATATAAAGGTGAGTTTTTATAAATCATGGCAATCCTTGCACTCCCCGATTCATCAAGTCCGATGCGTATCCCATGTCCCACGAAAGATCCCTGCAATTGTGATACAGTCTCATTATAATCAGCCACATAACTCCACCTGTCAAGTGGCCTGTACCTGATTGCTTCGAGCAATTCATAAGGATCTGCATAGTTTTCCCTGTTTACCGAAGGCATCTTGTCGTACCAGTAATACCATTCCTTCATTAAATAATAAAGTGAATCTCTGGCCATAGCGGGAGTAACTTCTGGTACCGGATCCTCTTTCCTGCACGACGAAAACAGAATAATAATTATTGTCAGGTAAAAAATTGCCTTTTTCATCACTTCACCGGATCGTGAGATGCAACATCAGTTTCAAAGATAAAAATTTATGTTCTTTTGAGTTTACGGTTCTGGTACCATATACCTGAAATTATGAACACTAAGCCCACCGGGGTTGTGTAATAAACGGGCTCATGAAGGATAAAGTGTATAAAGACAAGTGAAAGGAAAGGGGCAAGGTATACGAGATTGCTTACCCTGGCGGTAGTTTCTGCCGTTTGTAAGGCTTTCAGCCAGAAGAAAAAGGTTATCCCCATCTCAAATAATCCTATGTAAACGGCTGAAATAATTCCCCTGAAAGGATAATCAGCAGGTTGAGAAAATTTTGTAATAGCCAGGAAGATAATAAGGTAAATGGATCCAAAGGTGAAGTTCAGGAAGAGCTTTACCGCTTCGTCTCTTTTATCGCGGACATTAAAAATGAAATATAATGCCCAGAATATTGAACTTCCTGTTGCCAGTATTACACCTTTCAGATCTGAGCGGCCAGGATGGAACAGGTTTCCCTGAGAGGAAATAATGTAAACTCCTGCGAAGCTTATGAACAGGGCGATGAAACTCCGGGTTTTTATTTTTTGACCGAGCAGTGGCACAGAAAGAAAGACAAGGATCACAGGCCAGATCATGTTCAGGGGTTGGGCAACCTGTGCGGGAAGGAGCTGGTAAGCTTTCAGGAGGATTATGTAATAGATAAAAGGATTTATAAGTCCCAGTACAGCTGAGCTTATTATTTCTCTGACAGTTGATTTTCCTATAAGGTGAATTTTTTTCTCAAAAGCCAGAATCAGGAACAGCGAAATGGCTGAAGTAAAAGAGGCAATCGTGAGCATCGGGAGAATATCAAGCTCGTTAAGGCAGATCTTGAATGCTGTAGGGATCGTAGACCAGAAAAATACAGCAATCAGAGCGTAGATATATGACTGGCGGGATCTATCCATTGTTTTTACCCCCCATCCCCCCTGAAGGGGGGCTAATTCAGTTTGTAAAAGAGTATTATTCTTTACACCGAATTAACCCCCCTTCAGGGGGGCAGGGGGGTTAGTTTATTATATTAAAACCCGTATAGGGAACCAGCACCTCAGGCACTTTAATCCCCGCTTCTGTCTGGTTGTTCTCAAGGATAGCGGCAACGATACGCGGTAATGCAAGAGCGCTTCCGTTGAGTGTATGTACCAGTTTTGTCTGTTTCCCGCCTTTCTCTTTAAATCTGCATTTCAGCCTGTTTGCCTGAAATGATTCAAAGTTCGATACTGAGCTTACTTCGAGCCATCTTTCCTGAGCTGCCGACCATACTTCGAAATCATATGTGAGTGCCGAGGTAAAGGACATATCACCACCGCAAAGTCTAATGATTCGATAGGGCAGTCCCAGCTTTTGTACCAGACCCTCGACGTGGTTCACCATTTCGTCGAGTGATTGGTAAGAATGGTCGGGATGTGCAATCCTTACTATTTCGACTTTATCGAACTGATGAAGCCTGTTGAGTCCTCTGACGTGTGCTCCCCATGAACCGGCTTCACGTCTGAAGCAGGGTGTGTAAGCAACATTCTTAACCGGCAGTTCTTCTGCACTCATGATTACATCGCGGTAGATATTTGTTACAGGTACCTCGGCTGTAGGGATAAGATAAAAATTATCGGCTGTTACATGGTACATCTGGCCCTCCTTGTCGGGCAGCTGACCTGTACCAAAACCGGAGTCCTCATTAACTACTATGGGAGGCATCACCTCTGTATATCCTGCTTTAACACCTTCGTCAAGGAAGAATGTGATAAGCGATCTTTCAAGTTTTGCACCTTTCCCTTTATAGACCGGGAATCCGGCGCCTGTAAGCTTTATCCCGAGATCAAAATCAATGATATCGTATTTTTTTATAAGCTCCCAGTGGGGAAGAGCATCTTTAAGAACTGCAGGTTTAACACCACCTTCTTTTACAATAACATTATCATCGGCTCCGGTTCCGGCGGCAACAGATTCGTGAGGCAGGTTGGGAAGGCGGACTATCTCGTTACGGAGCTCGTTGTCGAGAAGGATGAGCTGATCGGAAAAGCTTTTAATCTCTTCTTTCAGTTTATATGTATTCTCTTTTGCAGCTTCTGCTTCAGCCTTCCGGTTTTCACGGAGGAGTGTTCCTATTTCCTTTGAGATCCTGTTCATTTCCGCCTGCATCATATCAGATCTTGTCTGGAAATCACGTCTTCTTGAATCCAGTTCAAGGATTTTATCCAGGATCTCCTCTGCTTTGAAATTTTTAATTCTCAGTCGTTCGGCAATGAAATCTCTTTTCTCACGGATAAGGTTGATAGTAAGCATTTTAATAGAGGTATTAATAAAAAAACAGGCTTAAGGGAGCCTGCAGTAAAAGTATTAAAAAACTCCCGATATTATTTCCCGGAGAAGGAAAAGATAACGGGAGTCTGAATTCTTCAGTTTGTGTGCTTATAAAGAGAACGGAATTAGTTACAGATAATTATTGTTTATCAGCTGGCTTTTCAGCCGTAACCTCATCAGTGTTCTTTACTGATACATAGATCCTGTTATCTTTTCTTTTCCTGAATTCTATTTCTCCGTCGGTAAGAGCAAAAAGTGTATGATCTTTTCCGAGGCCTACATTGAGACCCGGATTATGCTTTGTGCCTCTCTGGCGGACAATAATATTTCCGGCTTTGACTGTCTGGCCGCCGAAAAGCTTCACTCCCAGGCGTTTACTTTGTGAATCGCGACCGTTACGTGAACTGCCTGCTCCTTTCTTGTGTGCCATTATCTTATTTTGTTAGAAGTGTTAATCAATTATTTTTC
>CAZWUB010000115.1:0-3086 GCA_964637415.1 uncultured Rikenellaceae bacterium | reverse complement strand
CCTTTCTTGTGTGCCATTATCTTATTTTGTTAGAAGTGTTAATCAATTATTTTTCCTTGCTCTTTGAGGTTTTTTTTGCAGTAACCTTTTTTGCAGCCGGTTTTTTACCATCTTCCTTCACGGCAGCTGATTTTTTCTCTTTAGGTTCTGTCTTCTTCGCGGCGCTTTTCTTTGCTGTGGTCTTTTTTTCCCCAGCTTTATCTTCTACATCAGTTTCAGCAGCGTCAGCAGCTTTGGGAGCCACTTTTTTTGCTCTTTCCTTTCTGGGGGCATCCTTGGCACCGATATGAAGAACCTCAATCTGGGTAAAATTCTGACGATGTCCGTTTTTTACCCTGTAACCTTTTTTCCTTTTTTTCTTGAAGACGATCACCTTATCGCCCCTTACCTTGTCGTCAAGCACAGTTCCTTCAACAATAATGTCCTGTACTACAGGTTCTCCTACGGTAACATTACCGTCATCCTCAACCAGCAGGACCTTTTCAAACTGAACTGTTTCGCCGGCTTCGGCTTCCAGGCGGTGAACAAATATCTTCTTACCTTCCTCAACTTTAAATTGCTGACCTGCAATTTCAACGATTGCGTACATGCTTATATTTATTATGTTTCTCTGTGAGGCGTATATTTAATCCAAATATAACTTCTCATGGCCCCGGCAGATTATTCAAATTCGGACTGCAAAGATATACAAATTAGATTATTTACAAATCAATCAGAATAAATTTTGCGCATTATTCCTTCCTCAGGTCTGAGGTGAGAGGCTTTTAAGCACCTTCCCCCGCCAGCTGGCGGGGAAGGCAGGGATGGGGTATTATTCCGGGGGAAGTGCTAAACAGTAAACAGATAGTTAGCTACTTATATAATTATTTTCCCGGGAATTGAAATTGAGATACAATTCTGCTGATTATATATGTTAAAAAAAAGCAGCATATAAGCCGGACAAATACCTCTATAATCTTTATATTTGTCTGAAGCCTGTCAAATGACAGGAAGATAAACTATCAGGATGAAGAGGGTTAAACTTAAAGTTATGGGGATCTCTTACAGTCAGACACAATCAGGTGCCTATGCACTTCTTCTGATTGAAGAGAATGGAGAGAGGAGGATCCCGATAATTATTGGAGGGTTTGAGGCTCAGGCAATAGTGATAAAGCTTGAAAATCTTGAACCCCCAAGGCCGCTTACTCATGATCTGTTCAAGAAGTTTGCTGATCAGTTCAATATAGCTGTTATAGAGGTTATGATCTATAAGCTTGAAGATGGTGTATTCTTTTCAAAGCTTGTTTGTAATAATGGAGAAGCTGAGTACTCGATCGACAGCAGGACATCTGATGCGGTGGCTATTGCCCTCAGGTTCGCATGTCCGATATACATAAGCGAGGACATACTGGAAAAGGCTCAGATATCAAATTCCCCGTCAGAAACAGATCTTGTATCTTCCGGGGAAGCAGAAACAAAGAAGAAGCAAACCACAAAATACGGATCATTCACCGATGAGGAACTTTATAAGATGATAGATGATGCCGTAAAAACCGAGGATTATGAAAAGGCTGCATCAATCAGGGATGAGATAGAAAGAAGGAAGAAAAAGATATAAAAATGAAGCAATTAATCGTATTCTTATTTATGCTGGCAGGAATTGCTGCTTATTCTGCACCAAAAACATATAAGATCAATTCACCTGATGGTAAAATTGTTGTCACGGTAAACGCAGGTACTGATATTACCTGGTCGGCAGCTTACCAGGGTAAGGAGATCATTACATCTCTGAAGGCCGGAATGATACAGTCCACAGGTAAAACTTTCGGTGAAAATGAAACTGTCAGGAAAGCAGTCTATGGGAAAACCGACCAGGTGCTTGAACCTGTAGTTCCTCACAAGCATTCAAAGATTGAAGATAAATGTAATACCCTGCTTGTTACTTTCAGATCGGGATTCGCAATTAATTTCAGGGTTTACAACGACGGAATAGCATATCGTTTCGAAACTGCGCTGAAGGGTGAGGTCATAATCAAAAATGAGATCTCAGAACTCAGTCTCCCTGCAGGATCCGGATCATGGTATCCACTTGAAGAAAGTTTTATGTCTCACAACGAAAGGCAATATATTTATTCCTCCGTTGATACTTTAAAAGATAAGCATCTTGCAAGCCTTCCTGCACTTTTTACTGTCGGCAACATCAATCTTCTGCTTACAGAAGCTGATATACAGGATTATCCGGGGATGTGGCTGAGGGGAACAGGAGCAGGCGGACTGAAAGGTGTATTCCCTGCATATCCCGAAACGGAAAGGCTTCAGGGCGACCGAAACCTGTTTATAACCAAAACGAAGGATTACATAGCTCAGACAGCAGGTACAAGAACTTTCCCGTGGAGGGCATTTGTCATAGCTGAGAATGATGCAAAGCTTATCGAAAGTGAAATGGTTTACAAGCTTGGAGCTCCGAATAAGCTTGAAAATACAGGATGGATCAGGCCAGGCCAGGTAGCCTGGGACTGGTGGAACGCAAATAACATTTACGGCGTCGATTTCAGTTCGGGGATCAATACAGAAACATATAAATATTACATTGATTTTGCAGCAAAGAACGGCATTGAATATATAATAATTGATGACGGATGGTATCCGCTTGGGGAAACAGTTCTGAAGTCAATACCGGAGATCGATGTTCCGGAATTATGCAGGTATGCTCAGAGTAAGAACGTCGGGGTTATTCTTTGGGTGGTATGGAACCTGTTTTGGGATGAAATTGACGAAGCCGTTGCACTTTATGAAAAGTGGGGAGCGAAAGGAGTGAAGGTCGATTTTATGCAGAGGGATGATCAGAAAGTTGTCAATTTCTATCACGAAGCTGCCCGGAAAACTTTCGAACATCACCTGCTGATAGATTTTCATGGATCATATAAACCTGACGGGATAATCAGGACCTGGCCAAATGCAGTTACAAGGGAAGGGGTTATGGGTATGGAAAACAATAAGTGGAGTAAAAATATAACTCCCGACCATGAGCTGACACTGCCATTTACGAGGATGGTTGCAGGTCCGATGGATTTCACCCCGGGTGCAATGATAAATATGGAGAAGGC
>CAZWUB010000114.1:0-11430 GCA_964637415.1 uncultured Rikenellaceae bacterium | reverse complement strand
GCGGCAGTGCTCAGCCACCGACCAGGGAGTTTTGGGATCAAAAGTTTCCTCCCGCCTTAAGCGGGGGGAAACTTTAATTCGCAACCCTCCTCAGGTTTTCAGTAATTCACCCTGCTCTCGGCCCTTCGTCCATCGCTCTGCACCTATTTTTAAAAACCCACCCCTAACCTCCCGCTTAGCGGGACAGGCTCTCCCGGGAGGGGATTTCGGCGCGGAGCTCTTTGCTCTGTGCCCTGTGCTCTGTGCCCTTCGCCTAAATCTTCACCCACACATTCCCCTTAGCGTTGGAATTGACCACCGAGTGGATGAACTTCATTCCTCTTACGCCATCAAGTACTGTGGGGAATTCACCGGGAGTGAATTTCTGACCCCGGATCGATTTTGATACACCTTTATATATATTGGCAAGCGCCTCATATATCCCTTCCGGATGTCCCGCCGGCATTGTCTGAGCTTCTTCAGCCATCTGTTCATTATATCCATGAGCAGGCTTAAATACCTTTGTCGGTTCCGTATCACTGAACATATAAAGGTAGTTGGGGTTCTCCTGTCCCCATCTGAGGCTGGCTTTTGATCCGTATACCGATATTATTATGTCATTTTCCAGTCCGCCGCAAACCTGGCTGGCCCTGATAACTCCCTTAAGCTTATCGGTAAACCTGATCAGTACAGTACCATCAAGGTCAAGTTTTATATCATCTTTGACGGGACTCAGATCTGAAAGAACCTCTTTGACCTCAAGTCCTGTAGTATATTCAATAAGGTTAAAAGCATGAACCCCTATATCTCCCATGCAGCTGCTTACACCGGCATGTTTCGGATCCAGTCTCCATACTCCCGTTATCCTGCTGCCACCACCATGGATAATTGCATTAATCCATCCCTGATAGTACTGGGCATCAATACGTTGAATGGTTCCAAGTACTCCTTTTGCTATCATTTCCTTCATCTGCCTTACCATCGGATAGCCGGTATATGTATGTGTTAGTGCGAAGGTAAGACCTGTTTCCTTCACAAGCTTTTCAAGATCCTCAGCTTCTTCAACGGTCATAGTCATCGGCTTCTCGCAGACGAGGTGAAATCCGTTTGAAAGGAATTTTTTTGCCTGAGGATAATGCAGGGCATTCGGTGTTACGATTGATACAACCCGGATCCTTTCATCTTCAGGTTTAGCAAGCTCGGCTTTTATCATTGCGTCAACGCTCTCATAGCAACGATCGGGACTGATCCCTTCTTTAGCTGCAAATTCTCTGCTTCTTTCGAAGTCGATATCGAAAACTCCTCCGACCAGTTCAAATTCATTACAGATCCTTGAGGCGCGGCGATGAGCATCACCAATGAATGCTCCGATTCCGCCTCCTATCATTCCCATTTTAATTTTTCCCATGTTTATTTCTGTTAGTGATTATTTAATTTCTTCTTCCTTAGTGCTCTTTGTGTTTACCTTCGTGACCTTTGTGGTTAAGAAGCATGCTTGTTTAACCACAAAGAGCACGAAGTTCACACGAAGGACACAAAGGAGATTTATGCTTTTTTGGTTTTTCTGAAATGTAAAAATGTAAAAAAGACTATAAGCAATGCAGGAACAATTGATACATACTTTAATGTATTTGCTCCGCCTGCGAGCTGAGCCTGGGCATAGGTTGCAGCTTCCTGTGTTCCTGCAGCAGCGTTTTTAATAATTTCAAGAACCTGTCCTGCCGGAACAGATGCTGCTGTCTGGGCATCGAAAATAGCTCCCAGCACAGGCTGTGCAATAGCTCCTCCCAGGAACCCTATTCCTCCCATTATTGCAAGTCCGAGTGCCCCGCTCTGCGGAATGTTCTCTGATACAAACCCAAGCATTGTCGGCCAGAAGAAAGCAATACCCAGGGCAAAGATCCCGGCAGAAGTGAACACCATCACCGGTCCATGAGTGTAACCCATCATTAAAAGTCCTATAAATGCAAGGATAGCAGAGAATAGCAGGATGACAGTAGAACGTGTATTATGTACAAAAGTACCTCCGAACTGTCTGGCCAGAGCCATAATACCTGATATCCAGACGAGAAGCAGGATCGGATTATCCGACACATTAGCAAGTAATGCTGCGATCCACTGATTTGTCCCGAGCTCTGTGGATGCGGTAAGCAGCATACAGAATGCCATGAAAAGGAACAGCGGACTATAGCATGCTTTCAGCATATCCTTATATGAAAATCCTGCTGTTACACGTTCTGTCTCCGGGAATTTCTTGTTCAGGAACATGTATCCGTAAACAAATGTCGGAATGAGCATTACAGCCATTGCCCACCTCCAGTCGCTAAGACCTATGTTTGTAAACAGGTAAACAAGCAGTCCTCCTATTACAATCCCTGTAGGAAACCATGCATGGAACCTGTTGAGGCGGCGTGTTTTTTCCTCGGTGTACATGCTGGTTATCAGTGGATTGCAGGCTGCCTCCACGCTGCCGTTGGCAATTCCGATGAAAAGGGTGGAGATGAACAATGTCCAGAACCCCGTTGCAATTATTGTAAGAATAATGCCGATCATGTGGCAGAAAAAGGCAATTGCAAGTATCCGTCCCAGGCCTATAATATCTACCAGTGGTCCCCCGAATACCATTGCAAGTGTGAAGCCCCAGAAAGCTGTTCCTACAATCCATCCGACCTGTGTATGGGTCAGATTAAATTCAGCAGCCCATGCTTCGACAAAAGATCCTCTTGTTGCGAAAGCAAGGGCAGTTACTATCAATGCTACACAGCTTGCATTGAATAGTTGCGTTTTTTTGATTGTGGCATCCATAATGTGATCAGTTAGGTGTTGGATAAGAAGAATATTAATCCGGATTATTTTTCGAAAGCTGAATCAAAGGCAATATCAGAAGGGGGGAAATCGACTGACTTCACAAATTCACATGCTTCCCTTGCGCCATGTTCACGATCCATTCCGCTGTCTTCCCATTCAACTGAAAGAGGACCTTTATATCCTATCCTGTTCAATGCCCTGATTATCTCCTCGAAATTTATATGTCCGCGTCCCAGGCTCCTGAAATCCCAGTAACGGCCCTTTGTCCCAAATTCGGTATGTCCTCCGAATACGCCTGCTTCAGACAGACCTTCGGACCAGCCCACGTCCTTCATATGGACATTGAAAATACGATCAGCGAATGCATAAATGAAAGCTACATAATCAACACCCTGATAGCCGAAATGTGACGGATCGTAATTAAATCCGAATGCAGGATGGTTATTGATTGCTTCAAGAGCTCTTTTTGCCGAAGCAATATCAAAGGCGATCTCTGTCGGGTGAACTTCGAGTGCGAAACGGATACCAAGCTTTTTATAAGCATCAAGGATCGGTTTCCATAGTCTTGCAAACTCTTTGAAACCATCTTCAATCATTTTAGGAGGATTTGGAGGGAAGGAATATGCAAGGTGCCATATCGGGCTACCCGTAAATCCGTTAACAACTGAAACTCCAAACCGTTTTGCGGCTTCAGCTGTTTTGATCATCTCCTCTGCTGCACGTTTCCTTACACCCTCAGGTTTTCCGTCACCCCAGACATAGGCAGGGACTATTCCCTTGTGCCGGTCATCGATCCTGTCTGCAACTGCCTGTCCTACGAGATGATTCGATATTGAAAATACCTTCAGCTCGTACTTTTCGAGAAGCTTTCGCTTTGCCTTGCAATAGGCATTATCTGCTTTACTGACTTCGAAATGATCACCCCAGCATGCCAGCTCCAATCCGTCATACCCGAAGAATCTGGCTTTCTGACATACTGTTTCCAGCGGAAGATCAGCCCACTGGCCTGTGAATAATGTTACCGGTCTGCTCATTTGTTTTTATTTTTAATTAATTGTATAATTCTTAAACTTCGTGCTCTTTGTGATTTCCTTCGTGCTCTTTGTGGTTAAGCAATCTTTTTATTTAAACACAAAGAACACTAAGTTCACACGAAGAGCACTAAGGTATATTTCAATTTTCTCCAGGTTAATCTTTGCTTATCATTTGTATCATGCTAATATAAGAAAATCATTTTCAAACTCCCGTAACCATTGGACAGAATTTCTTTTCTTTGTATTAATACAATCAAAGCGAAAAATGAAATCTATATCAGATATCCTGCTTAACAGGAAAACAATACGCAAATATTCCGGCAAAAATGTCGATGAGGAACTTCTCCATGATCTGCTTGAAAAGGGATGCAGGGCATCAACGACCGGAAATATGCAGGTTTACAGTATTATAATTTCCAGGGATGAGGCAAAGAAAAGAGAACTGGCTCCATTTCACTTCAACCAGAAAATGATTACCGAAGCTCCTGTTGTTCTGACTTTCTGTGCCGATTTCAACAGGTTTAATCTCTGGTGCCGGGAGAATAAGGCCGAACCGGGATATGATAATTTCCTGTCATTCTTCACAGCAGCAATTGATACCCTTCTTGTTGCCCAGACAGTCTGTATTGCAGCAGAAGCTGAAGGTCTGGGTATTTGCTATCTGGGCACAACCACTTATACCGCAGATAAAATTATTGAATCATTGAAACTCCCGAAAGGAGTAGTGCCGGTGACGACAGTTACCCTCGGATGGCCGGCTGACGATCCTGAACAGCCAGACAGGCTTCCTCTGGAAGCAGTCATTCATAATGAAGTTTATAATAATTATTCAGTGGCGGACATAAAGAAGTATTACTTGCAGAAAGAGGAAAGGGAGGATTCAAAGCAATTCATCCGTGAGAATAATAAGGAGACTCTGGCACAGGTGTTCACGGATGTCAGGTATAAGAAGGAAGACAATATCACTTTTTCAGAAATATTATTAAAAGTACTACATGACCAGGGATTTATTGATCAATAGGAGAGCTTTAGGAAAAGTTCTTTTTAACCGCAAAGAACGCAAAGTCAGCGCAAAGAGCGCTAATTTAAAACTTTATGAATTAATTCTTTGCGCCCTTTGCGTTTTCCCTTTGCGATCTTTGCGGTTAAAGAAATTATGTCATTCCATCAGCCACAAAAATTGCCGGATTATTCCGATGATCCTTATTTTTTTACTTTCCTGGTCCTGCGGACAGGAAAGGCCGGCAGATTATGTCGATCCCTTCATTTGTACCCAGGGGGATCACGGACAATGGCTACCGGCGGCACTTGTTCCCTTCGGGCTGGTGGAACTGTGTCCTGACACCTGGCCGGGAAGCCTGACAGCTGACGGCGATTTTGCACATGGAGGGTATGACTGGTCCGATACCCATATCCGGGGTTTCAGTCATTTCCACAGAGGCAGCTCGGGAGGAACTGCGATTCATGACAGGGCTGGACTGGTTTCCATTTTACCCTTCTCGGAAATACCTGCAGACAGTTTTTTTGTCAATCCGGTTATTCCTGTTGATAAGAAAACAGAAAAGGCTTTAGCCGGCTACTATTCTGTTTATTTGCCGGAAGACAAAATACTCGCTGAGTTTTCAGCAACTGCCAGGACCGGAATCCACAGATATACTTTTAATAAAGCCGGAGAAAGCAGGTTGTACCTTTATGAGGGAAACAGGGGCGGGGCAGCAGGAATTTCATGCGAAAAGGTTGATGACAACACTCTTGAAGGTTCGATTGGAAATAAATACTTTGTAATAAAGTTTGATTCACCACTTACCGCGACAAGGATATGGGACGGCTCCGGTATAGATGAAGGATCTTATGTTAATAAGCAGGATGATGGCGGCATAATTTGTGAGTTCGGAGATCTTAAAGGCAAGCCTCTGATAGTAAAAGTCGGGGTTTCTTTGTCTTCAATAGAATCAGCCTTAAGAAATCTTAATGAAGAATGCCCGGGATGGAGTTTTGAGAAAGTCAGAAAGGATGCATTTGCAGCCTGGGACAGGATACTCTCTTCAATCAGGGTAAAAGGACATAGTGAGGATGATAAGAAAATATTCTATACAGCTCTTTATCATACATGTTTCCTGCCGGTGATACAGTCGGATGTGGAAGGTATTTATCCTGGTCTCGATCAGCAGAACCATAAAGCCGAAGGATATATCCATTATGATGGTTTTGCGTTCTGGGATTCTTTCAGAACAAAATATCCGCTTTACAGCCTTTTTATACCCTCAGTATATAGTGATATAGTGACCTCACTGAGGGATCTTTACGGACAGGCAGATAACTGGGGCGGGTTGCCGGAGTCAGATCATCCGCCGCACGGATTTGATTTCAAGGCAGCGGGGAAGAATGGTTACCAGATATTTGCATCGTGCAGGCATGAACACATGCTTATGGTGGTGGCCGATGCCTATATCAAGGGGCTTATGCAAATTGACATGAATGAGGTTTACCCAGATATGATGAGAGAAGTCCTGCTTCAGATGCCTGCAAAATATGATTCAGTGGGATATAGACCTGCCAGACCCGATCAGACCGGTGAGTATTGCTGGGATAACTGGTGTCTGGCACAGGTTGCTAAAAATCTGGGTAAAGTTGATGATTATGAATATCTTATGAAACGTTCCGCTTACTGGAAGAATACATGGGATCCGTCAATAAAATATTTCAGGGCAAGGGCAGCTGACGGTACCTGGCTCGATTTTCCGGAAGATCCTTCAATGAACCGCGAGAAATATACTTATGAAGGCAGTAAATGGCATTGGAGATGGAATGTAATCCATGATATTCCATCACTGATTGAATCTTTCGGGGGTAAAGAACATTTTGTAAAAGAGCTTCAATATTTCTTTGATAATGATCTTTATACGGCCGGGAATCAGATAGATCTTCAGGCTCCGTTTCTTTTCAATCTGGCAGGAGCTCCGTGGCTCACACAGTTTTGGGTCAGAAAAATACTGACTGAACCGATCGTGCAGAAATACGGAACTCACGGATTTTTTCCGGAACCGGTATTTGACAGGGTATATAAAACAACTCCCGACGGATATCTCGAAGAAATGGATGATGACTATGGTTGTATGTCGGCATGGTATGCGATGAGCGCCATGGGATTATATCAGATGTGTCCAGGTGATCCGGTTTACCAGATAACCGCTCCGGTTTTTGATGAGGTGACTATCAATATTGACAGGTCATTTTATAAGGGCAGGAAGTTTGTCATACGTGCTGAAAACCTGGATGACCAGAATATTTATATTCAGTCAGCCACACTAAACGGAAAACCACTGGACAGGTATTCAATAACCCACGAAGAAATAGTAAATGGCGGAAAACTTGTTTTCAGAATGGGGAAAGAACCGGCTATAAGCCGGAATTGATTGTAAAATTCAGACTTAGTGCTCTTTGTGTTTCCTTCGTGTCCTTTGTGGTTAAAAAAGTATGCCGCAAAACCATAAAGCCGCAACGCCGCAAGGCCGCAACGCCCAACATACTATTTTAAATATAAGATGATAATTCATGATTACAGTACCTACACTTCTTCTTAATGAACAGATCTGCCGCCGGAATATCAGGAATATGGCAGAAAAGGCGAAGAGAAACAATATTACTCTCCGTCCTCATTTCAAAACCCATCAGTCGCATGAAATAGGCAGGTGGTTCAGGGATGAGGGAACAGAGAAGATAACAGTTTCTTCATTCCGGATGGCACAGTATTTTGCAGGGGATGGCTGGAAAGATATCCTCGTAGCCTTCCCGGTAAATATCCTGGAAATTGAAACAATAAACCAGCTTGCAAAGGATATTAAGCTTTCATTGCTTGTTGAATCGGCAGATGTTGTTGAATTTCTTCAGGAACGCCTGAACTCGCCTGTGGATATATATATAAAGGTAGATGCCGGTTTGCACCGGACAGGGGTGAGTTGGGATGATCATCCTGCTTTTTCAGATATCCTGGAGTCGCTCAAAAAATCTGACTTAACATTCTTTCGCGGTTTTCTTACTCACTCAGGTCACAGTTACAGGGCAAGGAGTATGAATGAGTCAGCTTCCGTTCATAATGAAAGCATAACAAGGATGGTTAGCCTGAAGAACAAATTCCTTCCGGATTATCCTGATCTTATTATTTCGGTTGGTGATACTCCAGGCTGCAGTATTATTGAGGATTTCAGTATGGTTGATGAGATAAGACCGGGTAATTATGTTTTTTATGATGTCACGCAAAGCATAATCGGATCGTGCACTCCTGAGCAGATAGCTGTGGCCATGGCCTGTCCGGTTGTCGCAACGCATAAGGAGAGGAATGAAATAGTGATTTACGGCGGAAGCGTTCACTTTGCAAAAGACAGTGTCGTTGATATCAATGGAATAACTATTTATGGTAAAGTGGTCAGAAATTCGGGTAACGGTTGGGGAGAAATAATTGAGGGATCATATCTTAAAAAATTATCCCAGGAACATGGAATAGTATATCTGCCGGATCATCACATAAATGATTATAAGCCCGGGGATATTATTAAAATATTGCCTGTTCATTCCTGTACAACAGCTAATCTGATGAAGGAATATTTAACTGTTGACGGGCGGAAAATCAATATGATGGTGTAGGGACATGCCATGGCATGTCCCTACTACATTTTATTATTCGAAATCCACATTCAATTCCCCGGCGATTGTCACCAGATCATCCCTGATTGCCGGTACCAGCATTATACCTTCCCTCATTATTCTCTCTTCAGCCTCCCTTTCAGGATCACCCGGGATGAGGACACGTTCCTGTCCTTCTGCTGGTTTTGCAGAACGGAATGTATCGATCCATTCATCCATTTTTGATTTGAATTCATTGGCCGGCTGGAAGGCATCTATTCTCATTGCACCGAAGAAGTGACCTGTTCCTTCACCGACTTTCTTTTCCAATACCGGAAGGTAAGCCACGCTTGGTGGTACGAAAGGTCCGAAATTGGCTCCGCTGAAGACAGCGGAAAATATGTCAACAATTGCGGAAAGGCAGTATCCCTTGTGACTTCCGTGGAGTCTGTCGCCTCCGAGAGTCAGCATCGATCCGCCTGATTTTAAAATCGTCGGATCATCAGAAGGTTTTCCGGTCTTATCCTGGACAAATCCGGTTGCCACTTTCTCTCCTTTCTTTTCAGCTACTGCAAGTTTTCCCCTGGCGATGGGAGTAGTTGCAAAATCGGCTACGAAAGGTGGTTGTTTTAAAGCCGGTATTGCTACAGCGATTGGATTTGTTCCCATCATCCTGCTTATTGAGAACGTCGGTGCAACGAGAGGGTTGGCATTTGTCAGACAGATCCCGATCATATCATGTTTCAGAGCCATCATTGCATAATACCCTGCAATGCCGAAATGGTTTGAATTTCGTGTTGAAACCCAGCCTGTTCCTGCAATTGCGGCTTTTTCAATTGCTATTTCCATCGATCTCCCTGCAGGGATCATCCCCACACCATTGTCGCCATCAACCACTGCAGTACTGGGTGATTCATGGACGATCTTTATTTCAGGTCTGACGTTTATCCTCCCTGCTTTCCACAACTCATAATAATCTTTTATCCTGATCATTCCATGGGAAGAATGTCCCCTTAATTCAGCAGCAAGAAAAACATCAGCAATAATTTTTGAATGCTCTTCACTGCATCCCATCTTCATGAAGACACTCTTTGTAAACTCCATCAGATTTTGGTACGTATACATCTTTATTTAGTTTTATTTCAAAGTTAACTACTTTAGCTACCGTCATTGCGAGCCCGAATTCCTACGCTTCCGTTAAACCTACGGCGTATGAGAGAGGGCGAAGCAATCCTTCCCGTACACCCCAAATCCTCTCCGTGACACCGTCATTGCGAGCCCGAAACAATACGCCTTCGGTAAACCTACGGCGTATGATAAAGGGCGAAGCAATCCGGTTAATCTATTTCCTCACCCTCACCGGATACTCCGGTCTCACCGGTTTCTCCTGCGGGTTCTTCTCAAGTTCCTTCAATGCGACCTCAATTGCTTTCTCAAGCTGCGGATCCCTGCCTTTAATTATCTCTGCAGGAAGCTGTTCGACTTCAATATCCGGAGCTATTCCAACATTTTCCACAATGAACCCGTCTTCGGTCCAGATAGCCAGGTTTGGTGCCGTCACAATTCCTCCGTCCATCAGTTCGGGGAAACCCAGCGTACCGACAAGTCCGCCCCATGTGCGTGTCCCGACCAATGTTCCAACTTTGAATTTCCTGAACATCCAGGGAAGCATATCACCTCCCGATCCGGCATATTCATTGACTATCATCACTTTCGGACCCTGAATAGAACCACTGGGTGATTTGAGATCTACACCATGACGCATATTCCAGTATGACTGAAGCGGGCGCAGAAGTATGTCAATATAATAATCAGCAAGAAGTCCGCCTCCGTTAAATCTTTCATCAACAATCACAGCTTTCCTGTTGACCTGTGGAAAGAAATACCTTTTAAAATATTCATGCCCGGATGTTGATGTGTTTGGTACATAAACGTAAGCAACCTGACCATTTGTGGCTTCAGTCACTCTTTTAAGGTTCCCCTCAACCCAGTCGCGGTTCCTGAGCCCGGACTCACTGCCCACCGGTACAACCTTAATAACTCTCGATCCTGAATAGTCAGGTTTTGAATTGATTGTGAGCTCTGTGATCTTCCCGTCGGTATTTTCAAAATAACTGAAGAAATTTTTATCTGCAGTAAGATCTTTTCCGTTGACTGCCAGAATATAATCTCCCGGTTTGACGTTCAGTCCCGGTTCAGCAAGCGGACATCTGAGATCAGGATTCCAGTTCAATCCACCGTAGATCTTCCTGACCTGGTATCTGTTACCCGAAATACTGAAATCAGCGCCAAGAAGTCCTACTCCGACTCTCTGCGGATTAAGGGGGCGATCGCCCCCGCCTACCCTGTGGTGTCCAACTGCCAGTTCACTGCACATCCACTGGATCAGCCTGTTGAGGTCGCTTCTGCATGAGAGATCGGGCAGGAATTTCGAATATTTGGTTTTCATTGCATTCCAGTCAGCGCCATGCATGCCCGGATCATAAAAATAATCGCGGTTGATCCTCCAGGCTTCGTCGAACATCTGCGGCCACTCAACTGCAGGGTCGACTTTCACCGAAACAGCGTTGAGATTCAGGATGCCTTTACCAGGTTCAGGTTTTTTACCTGTTGAAGTGATCCCGGCCGTCTGCCCTTTTGTGTAAAGCATTTTCTTTGTGTCGGAAGAAATAATAAAATTATCAGCTTCCATTATCTCACTGTCTTTCCTTTCTTTAATGTCATATTTATGGATTTTGGCCGCTGCAGACCTGTCGGAAGGAGCAACGATATAATAAATTTCCCCGCTTGTCCCTACACCCAGGTTATAATAATTCCCTGCAGGGACGGGAATATTAACTATCCGATCCCTTAAGCCTTCTGTGTCGATTTGCAATCCTGCCGGTTCACTTTTTGGCGGTATGCTGCTTTTTGTTTCTTTCTTTTTCTTTTCGACAGCCTTTTCAGGTTCGGTTTTTTCTTCTTTTATTTTTTCTTCATCGCTCTC
>CAZWUB010000113.1:5373-11692 GCA_964637415.1 uncultured Rikenellaceae bacterium | reverse complement strand
CTGACTAGTTTTCGGTACGGATTGCTTCGTCCCGGGATCAGCTTTGCAGTTTTTTTGATTATTTTTATTTCGGGACTCGCAATGACGGTGCAAATGACTGTCATTGCGAACCATCGAACCGCAAAACGAATAATTATGAACCGACTTAACATTTCCACGGCCCAGTTTGAGAATCATAGTGGTGATAAAGCATACAACCTGGATGTGATTGAAGATCTTGCAGGGAAAGCTGCAGGTCAGGGATCTCAGGTGATAGCATTTCATGAGTGCTCCGTGACGGGTTATACTTTTGCGAGAAACCTATCAAAGCAACAGATGCTTGATCTCGCGGAATTTATTCCGGGCGGGGAGACAATTTCACGACTTACCCGGATTGCTGAGAAAAATGAAATAGTGGTTCTGGCCGGTCTTTTTGAAAAAGATGAAAATGACAATATTTATAAGGCCTATGTCTGTGTTGATAAAAATGGTTTAGTTGCAAAACACAGGAAACTGCATCCTTTTATAAATAAGCATATTACGCCCGGTAATAGTTATACTGTCTTTGACCTCCTGGGCTGGAAGTGCGGGATACTTATTTGTTACGATAATAATATTATTGAAAATGTGAGGGCAACAAAGCTGCTGGAAGCCGATATTATTTTCATGCCTCATGTGACAATGTGTACGCCATCAACCCGTCCGGGTGCCGGTTTTGTTGATCCGAAGCTCTGGTATAACCGTAAAAATGATCCGACATCACTGAGACTTGAGTTTGATGGTATGAAGGGAAGGGCCTGGCTTATGAAATGGCTCCCTTCACGGGCTTATGATAATGCTGTATATGTGGTCTTTTCAAATCCCATTGGTATGGATGATGACCAGCTTAAAAACGGTTGTTCAATGATTATCGATCCGTTCGGAGATATAATTGCCGAATGCCGGTCATTTGATGACAGCTTTGAAACTGCAACAATAATTCCCGAAAATATTGCACAGGCCGGTGGTCACCGGTATGTTATGGCACGACGGCCTGATCTGTACAAAGATATAATCGGGCAGCCTCATGATCCGGAACAAAAGGTCGTTTGGCTGGATACCAGTACTGAAGGGTAAACGTCCTTCCTGGATTTACAAGCTGGCAGTGACCGGTAATCGGTATCTCGTCTCAACCGCACTAACTCCTCACACCTCACGCCTCACTCCTCACGCCTCACTCCTCACACCTCACGCCTCACGCCTCACCCCTCACACCTCACGCCTCAAGCCTCACACCTCACGCCTCAAACAATCCGCCACCCGGCGGATTTTTTATTTTGTTAATTTCCCGGATAGACTTGACTTGGATTGCTATAATTAATAAATTTGATATGATCAAGTGAAATACCGGATCATTGATGCAATACTGTTTACCGTTCTGAAAAATTCTGATCTCAAATAACCGACATTATGGAAAATCATAATGGTATTGTAAAGACAAAGCAGCAGATTGCTGATGAATACGGCGTATGCAGGAAGACATTTGCCAAATTACTGATCAGGAAGCGTATTAAGATCAGGAGAGGACTGATATATCCAAAAGACCAGAAGATCATATATTCAGCCCTGGGTGATCCCAAAAATACTTAGGGTATTCCCGAACATTCCCATATTTTCCCCAATTTTCCCATAAGTTCCCCTTAATTCCCTCTCTGCCTTTTGAATTAATTTATAATCGTCTGAACTTTGATACTGGAATTAATGACGGTCAAGGTTTTTAATGTGAATTATCACTTCAAAAGAGGAGGGAATTATGAAAGTAAAAGAATTTAAAAGTGAGCTTCTGGCCCTTAAAGCTAAATGGACCATACTTGATTCAGTTCCTGATGAAATGGAACTGTCAGAATTACAAAAGACTGAATGGGGATTAGGATCGCTGCCTGTTCCGCCGGGCAGGGCGGAAACCAGATTTCCGAAGATAAGGAAACCACTTGATTCTCCTGTTGCCCTGCGTGATCCGTCAAAATTTCTTCTGACGGCAAAAACAGTTAAATCAATACCCAAAACCTGGGATTGGAGGAATGTAAATGGTCATAACTGGATAACGAATGCGAAAAATCAGGGTGGTTGCGGATCATGTGTTGCATTTGCTTCTGCAGCAGCTGTGGAATCACATAGCAGAATTGAGACAAATCAACCTGGTCTTAACAGGGATCTGTCAGAATCAAGTCTGTATTTTGTAGCAAACCGGCAGTGTAATGTAAATGATCCAAGATATGGATGGTATGTTCCATCTGCTCTGGATGCTCTTGTTGATGAGGGAATCTGTACCGAACAGGTTTATCCTTATCGTGCCGTTAACCAGACGGCCATTATAAGAGATGGATCGGAAGTTACATATAAGATTTCGGGCTTTGATTCGACTACCAGCACTGATCAGATGAAGAGATGGCTTTGTGAAAGCGGTCCTCTTGTAACCACATTCAAAGTTTATGTAGATTTCAGGGATACTTTCTGGCCTTCGGGAACAGGAATTTATTCGCATGTAACAGGTAATCTTCTTGGCGGTCATGCGGTACTTGTGACAGGTTATGATAATAATAACAATTGCTGGATATGTAAAAACAGCTGGGGAACCAACACTGCCCATCCCGATGGCTGCTTCAGGATAGCTTATGGTAACTGCTCTGTTGATTCAAAGATGTATCTGATCCAGAATGTTTATGATGTGATAACCAGAGATGAACTGCCTTATACCCCGCAGACTCTCCGGATTGTATATGAGGGAGCAAGGGGTTGGCTGCTCACCGACGGACGGAGCAGGATGAAGATGTTTGCAAGTGCCGAAGATGCAAGAAATGGATTGAGAGTTGCCCGCCGTCATACCAGGCAGGGATTTGTCGGCAGGGATAATCCGCGCAGTAACCGTAAGGATTATATAATGGAATATTGGACAGGAAACAGCGGCCTTCCTCATGAACCTCTTACAAAAAATGATATCATTCCTTATAATCCAAATAATGTGGTAGTTGAGGATCGTGACGCTCAGGGCTGGAGATTGAGGGACGGCAACCACTGGATGCTCATTGCACATGATATGAATGACGCACTTGCAATGCTGAATTTTGTCGAAAGGCATACTAAGATATGCTTCATTGGAAGAGATAATACCAGACCAAACCGTAAAGATTATATAATGACATACTGGGAATAACCTGGAAGTGGAAGTTCCTTCAGATAAAACTGTAATTGAGATTACAGAAAAAATGCGATTCAGGCAATTGTGATTTAAAATGATTTTACAGCGGAAGTCGAAAAGCTGAGACAGAGTAGACAATTATTTAATGCTAACAAGTATGGCGGTTAAGAAAGACATTTTAATCCCGAAAGAAATTCTTAACGGATTACAGAATTCTGTCAGGATTATTGACAAGAAACATCTTGCCGGTTACTGGCCAGTGGAATTCAGACAACTGAAACAACTACAGAAAGTTCTTCCTGCAATAATGGAAAACGAATCCCTGGCAAACAAATATGACCTGGCTGTCGGCTATAAAATGAAACCGGAAAGGAATGACCTTGTAAAATCCGGACTTCAGGTTATTGGCGACAGGATTGTTCATGATATATGGCTTGTAGGTATTCCAATTCCATGGCTGCTCTTGAGAAGAGCAGGTATTGATCACCGGAAATTCGAAATTATACTCACTCCTAAAGGGTTATTGGGGTAACTGAAATCTGATCTGTTCCATTAATTAATAAGAATAGCCATTGTCCCGTGATTTTATATTACGGAGAAGGTGGGATATATTTCGAATGTATTTATAAACCACATTCTTGCCTTCAGCAGGTTCTTAATTCAATTGTATATGACTGATAAACAAAACGAAGAAGTGCCCTTTCTTAGTAATGTGGGAATGATGCTTACTTACAAGTGCACTATTGCCTGTCCTCACTGTATTGTTAAAGCCGGTCCGGACAGAAAAGAAGAAATGAAAATATCGTCGGCATTTGAATGGCTGAATCAGTTAAGGGCCTTCAGAAATGGTGATGTAATAGGAATTTCACTCACAGGAGGTGAGCCATTCTATAATTTGGATCATCTGATTAAGATAGCAGATTATGCATTCAGTCTGGGATTTATTGTGTCAGTTGTAAGCAATGCATTCTGGGCATCATCAAGGGAGGAAGCTTTGAGGGTTCTGAAATTATGTTCATCAATAAACATGATCTCTGTCAGTACAGATAAATCACACCAGATATCAATACCTTTTAAAAATATCAGAAATGCCGTGTGGGCAGCAAAAAAGCTTGGGAAGCTATACAATATTGCTGTTGCTACAGAAAGTGACAAGGATCCGGAATATCTTAATCTTATTGATAATATCCTTGAAATATCCGATAAGGAAAACATAAGTACATCATATATACTTCCTGTTGGAAGGGCAGGTAAGAACATGAAAATCAAGGAATGGAATTTATCCTCAATACCTCCTCCCTATGCCTGTCCCATGGCCAGTTTTCCTGTTATTTTTCCAAACGGCAAGGTTATCGCATGTATCGGCCCTCCGATAACTATGCCCTCTTTCAACCCGCTGTATCTCGGGAACCTCAGGAAAGAAACCATCCGTGAGATATTCGAACGTGCGGAATCGAATTATATCCTGCATGCTATTAGAACCTTCGGTCCAAAAATACTTGTTGACCTTTTAACTGAACATGGCTATGCAGATGTTCTTCCCGATACTTATATGAAAGAAGCTATCTGTGATATCTGCTTTAAGCTCTTTTCCCGCGAGTCAACCTGTCAGCTACTTAACGGGCTTATAGTAAAAGATGAAACATTCAGGAATAAGATCGCTTATGGGAGATATTATTATATGAATGAAAGCGAAATGATTGAGAAAGGTGCCGTGTCAGAGCCGGTAAGGTGATGGTTGAGGCTGAGGCTGAGGTTGAGGTTGAGGTTAAGGTTAAGACTGAGGTTAAGGTTAAGGTTAAGGTTGAGGTTTAGAGTACAATGTTACTGATAGAAAATTGTGGTATTTGTTTTGGATAATACCGGGGAGTGAATTCCGGTTTGATTTCAATCTCCTGCATAACAAGCTTAAGGCTCCTGTCATCTTTATAAGCATCCAGGGCTTTTGGCATTTTTAAAGAAGTAAGCTTTTCGATCAGGGAAATATTAACCTGATATGTTTCAGCATCATCAAACTGGCTGAAAGGTTCTTCTTTTGGTTTAATTACTGCTTTTAACTTTGGCTTTATTATTCCGTCTTCAGCGAGTAATTTCTTCTGGCTCATCATGAATCCGGCCCTGTAAAGCTTGCCGTCTTCTTTGGGATAGACCACAACTTTCCAGAATAATGTAGGAAGCTTAATCTTTTCACCATTAACCGGCGTAACAAATTCAGGATCGTCACTACTCAGAACAGGCCCCGTAAACACGCATACCTTTAAAGATCTTTTTCTGGTCTCAGTATGCAAAATATAGTCTTCAAGATTTTTCCAGATATCCTGGTTCAGATCCTTATGTTGTGGTACGGCATTAGTATAATAGAATGTTGAATAAGCAGCTTTTTTAGCCAGATCTGTGGTCTCTCCCCATTGGACATCCTCCCTCTTTGTCATGTGACCTTTGTCAAAGTCACTTTTCTTAGCTTCATACAGATCTTTTCCCCACTGATACTCTTTTACACGATTATCAAGTTTCCAGCTTTTCGGGCGTGGTGTACTTTTAAATAACTGGCCATCAATATTTGAAGCTGTAAAAATCGGAAATTTCCTTGATCCTGAAAGCTGAACACTGTAATTCAGATAATCGATCTTCATCTTGTCATTATACCTCACCGGAGAAAGTTCGGTTTTCTTCTTTTTCTGAAGAGAAGGTAAGCGGACTTTCTGCTTTATCTTATCGTCGACCAGAAATTCCTGGTTGAATCCCCTGAACAGCTTTTCATCATCCATGCTCTGTAAAATTTTACTGCAAGTTACAATGTATGATTAAATATTATTGACTTTGGTTCGAACAAATTGTAAATTTGTTTAAAAGTGCAAAATGAAAATACCCTCCCATCCGCCGCTTTTATTTCTTCCTGTAGTTTTTTTAATTATAACAGGATGCGTGACTCTCAAACCGGTCAGTGATTTTTCTTCTGCATCCGTTAACGGCATCATGAAATTTGAAGAGATCAGTTACAGTTTTCATGAACATTGTATCGACCGGTGCGCTTTTGAAGCGATCCGTACCTTTGAGATCCTCAGGGATACTGAATGCGATTGCAAAGATTATAAAAAAGCCGATCAGGTTACAGGACAGATCTATAATACTCTGAAATCATATTTCACCGGATTGTCAAAT
>CAZWUB010000113.1:0-5273 GCA_964637415.1 uncultured Rikenellaceae bacterium | reverse complement strand
TTTGCCGGAACCCTGACAACTATAGCTGAAGGACATCAGAAGCTTTATGAGAACAGAAATAAAATGTCGGCACGGGAGCTGGCTACGGAACTTGCAGGATATGCATGTGATATCCAGGATATAATTTCGGAATTCAATAAATTCAAAGAATAAATTCATGGCCAATTTAACTTCAAAACAGGCAAATGAACTGGCCGGTAATTTCCTCGGACTGGCACAGGCAATAGGAGATTTCCGTTTCAGTAACTGGAAGGAACTCCCGAAAGAAGATAATCAGAGACTCGGAAGCCTTCAGTGGTCAATTTTGAATTACGGGGAGGATATACTGGCATTTTCAACAATCCTGGTAATGGATGAGGTGAAAGCTTCCCTGCAGAAGATAAAGGATATTTCAAAGGATATTAAAGAAAATATAAATTCAATAAAGAATATCCAGAAAGGTATAAATATTGCGGCTGCAATAGTTACACTCGGGGCTGCAATCATAAGTAAAAATGCACGATCCGTTACCGATGCAATTGATTGTCTGGCAAAGGAGTGGAAGTCATAAATAAAATTCTGTTAATAATTAAAATTCAAATTATCCATGATTGGAATTTCCAACAAATTTGGTATGGGCTGGTTACCCGACTATCCCGATTTCCGGGATCTGACAGTGAATGACAATAAAATTCCTGACAAACTGAAACAGGCAGGGCAGACTGAATCTGTTAAGGAAATGCTTGTAAAAGTCGGTGTTGATAAACCTGTTAAGGTGAAATTGCCGCAGGCTGTTGATCTGAGATCATGGTTCTCTCCCGTGGAAGACCAGGGATCTCTCGGATCATGTACGGCAAATGCAGGGGTTGCACTCGTCGAATATTTTGAAAGAAAAGCATACAAGAAACATATTGACGCTTCCCGCCTGTTCCTTTATAAGGTAACACGGAACCTTATGCATGAGACCGGTGATAACGGAGCATTCCTTAGAAATACGATGGCAGCAATGGTTCTCTTTGGTGTTCCACCCGAAGAATACTGGCCCTATAAGATCGAGGACTTTGAAAAAGAACCTACGGCATTCTGTTATTCATTTGCCCAGAATTACAAATCAATAACATACTACAGACTTGATCCTCCTGAGACAAAAAAGAAAGATTTGCTTGAAAGGATCAAAACCAACCTGAAGGGAGATCTTCCTTCGATGTTTGGCTTTACTGTTTATAGCTCCATCGAGGAAGCCGAAACAACAGGAAAGATCCCATTCCCTTCAACCGGCGATAAAATAGTCGGCGGACATGCAGTCGTTGCTGCCGGATATGACGACAAAATGGTTATAAATAATTCAAAGCCGGGTGCTTTGCTGATCCGGAATTCCTGGGGAAAAACCTGGGGTGAAGGTGGCTATGGATGGCTGCCCTACGATTATGTTCTCACCGGACTGGCCGTTGACTGGTGGTCATTGCTGAAAAATGAATGGGTCGATACCGGTAAATTTAAAGTCTGAAAATACAGAATTACATAATATTATTTAATTTAGGCTTTTGATGAGAAGGCTTAAAATAATAATACCAATAATCCTTATTGCTGCTCTGGCAGCAACATGGCTGATCTTTATTAAGAAAAAAGACTCATCACCCCTTGTTTCAGTAAGGTATCCCTTTAACAATGCACTTTTCCCGCCTGAATTTCCTCCACCCTTTTTTGAATGGGTAAATAAATCGGGCAGTGAAGCAGAATGGGAAGTAACCCTTTCAGCCGGTAAAAAGGATTATACTGTAAAAGCTTTTACCAGCCTCACAAAATGGACCCCGGAAAAGGCTCAGTGGGATAGTGTAAAGCTGATGTCCGGAGACAGTAAAATATTTTTCAGTGTAAATAAGTCAGGAAACAATAAGATCGCAGATAAGATTTTCTTCAGGATAAGCAACGACAGCGTTGGCGCTCCCATATTGTTCCGCCAGATGCCTATACCTTTTGAGATAGCTGAAAAGCAACTCGATCTTATGAATTATATACTGGTTGATGTCGGCAGTGATAAACCACCCCACATCGCCATGAAGGGATTTCCTGTATGTGGGAATTGTCATTCATTCAGTTCCGACGGAAATACTATCGGTCTCGATCTTGACGCGGGACGCAGAGATAAGGGAGGGTTTTTTATCTCTGATCTCACTGATACCCTTCTGTTTGATCAGGATGTATATATGTCGTGGTCGAAAATTGAAAAAAGAAGCACCTTCGGCCTCTTCTCAAAAATATCACCCGATGGAAGGTATATTGTTACAACAGTTAAAGACCGTATTGTTACAAAAAATCCGTCACTGAACAAAGCTGAGAATTTTGCTTATTCCCTGCTTTTCTTCCCTGTAAACGGCAGTCTTGCAGTGTATGACCGGAAATTAAATACAATAAACGAACTGCCTGGTGCCAATCTTGATGAATATGTCCAGAGCAATGCATTCTGGACACCCGACGGGAAGGAAATAATTTTTTCAAGAGCGCCGGCCCTGCCCAGAGAAGACGATCAGTACAAGCTTACTGTAGAAGATCCTGAGATGCTGGATCAGTTTGAAAAAAGGGAAATTTCGTTTAAATATGACCTTTACAGGATCCCCTTTAATGACGGAAAGGGAGGAGTTGCAGAACCTGTAAAAGGTGCGTCGGATAACGCTAAGAGCAACTATTTCCCTGCCGTCTCTCCTGATGGCAAATGGCTTGTATATTGCCAGGCTGAAAATTACATGCTTTTAATGCCCGACAGCAGGCTTTATATCGTTCCGGCAGAAGGTGGGAAAGCGAAGATGCTCGACTGCAACATGTACGCCCTTAATTCCTGGCATGCATGGTCACCCAACAGCAAATGGCTGGTATTTGTTTCAAAAGGACTGAGCATTTATACCGACCTGTTCCTTACCCATATCGATGAAAAAGGTAATTCCTCTATCCCCGTTGTTATAGACAGGGCAAGAGAATATCAGAGGGTATGTAATTATCCCGAATTTCTTAACCGTAAGCCCGGCGATGAGTTTGTAATGGAATATGATTACGTTGAACTGGCTCACATAAAAAATGCTCTCAGGGAGGGGCAGACCGAAAAGGCAAAGGACCTTTATGAACGGCTCATGGATCAGGATCCATTCTTCTTCAGTGAAGATTGTGTAGCTTTAAGCGGATATCTCTCGAGAATGGGATTGCCCGAAGAGGCAAAGAAATATGCTGAACTTGCAAAAAGTTCTCTGAATTCATTTGTTCCTGAAAATCAATAAATTTTACTTCTTCTTATGAATAATATTGAAGGCTTTGATGCTCATTGCCATATTTTCAATTTGAGCTATGCTCTCAGGGAAATTAAGGTAATGCTTTTTGACAGGATAACCGGACGATATCCTGATGAAGTGAAACCATCATTCAGAACCCTTGAGGAAAAGGAGAGATCCGATTCGGATTTCAGAAAGAAGCTTTTCAGGATCCTTGAATTATTTACCGCAACGGTCAGAAGTGAGAAAGGAAATCTGGGTTATCTGCAGAAAAAGACGAGGGAAGCCTGGAATATAAATACAGGTGCAATACCCCTGATGATGGATATCTACTATTTTTTTGCACCGCCGGTATCAGAGAGAACCACTCATATTCCGGTAAAGCGATCTGCCGGGTTCAGAACTTTCAGCCTAGATGAGCCAAAGTTTGAAGAAGAATTCAGAAATGAAACAAAGAAATTTGTTAGTGATCTGAAGAGCAGAAACCGGGACAGGGACGACTTTGATGAGCTGGAAGAGGATCTGGACAGATGTCTGGAGGATTGTGTTGAAGACAGCGGATATAAATTTGAGATGAGAAGTCCTCTATATGGCAAGCTTAAAATGACAAGCGGATTTTTATTCCATCTTGAGAGGCTTAGAAGGCTTGTAATTGAAGGAGAGCCTGTTTATCCTTTTCTGGCCGTCGACCCTAGAAGACCGGGGATAACGGATGCTCTGAGAAATGAAAGTCTTATCGGTAAAAATGGGCCGTTTTATGGTGTTAAGCTATATCCGCGACTTGGTTATCACCCTGCAAGTAAACCGGTCCAGGATATTTTTGATATCTGTATAGAGAGGGATCTGCCTGTAACAACACATTGCGGCATGAGCGGATTTCCTTCAGCTGATTTCAGTCTGGATGGCTCGGGTGTATGGAAATACAATGATTATGGAAATCCTGAGCATTTTGAACCGGCATTGAAAAAAGGTATGCGGATAGATTTTGCCCACCTTGGAAGCTGTGATCCCGATTTTAAATGGGCGAATACAATTGTCAGCTTCATGAAGCAATATAAAAATGTTTACAGCGATTTGTCGTGTTATACAGGCCGGGATGAGATTGAGAAGATAATAGCTTTGTTCGGAAAGAATAAAATATTCAAGGAGAGGATCTTATATGGTTCCGATTTCGATGTTATGAGTTTCACAGATAATAAAATCTCGCTGGAGCAGTATTGCCGGAACTTTTCGGATCTTTTTCCGGAGGAAATTCAGAATATGCGTTACAGGAATGTATTGAAGTTCCTGAATATCTGATTTATACCAATGAATTATATTGAAAAATACAAGAATGCCCTTTTATAGAATGAAATATGAAACCAGAAATCTTTCGGATCAGACTTGGTGTGAATAGTTGTTATCTGATCCGTGGTAATAAAGATGTAATAATGATTGATGGCGGTTTGCCCGGAAAGCTGAAGGTTTTTAAGAGGGCACTTAAAAGACTTGATATAAATCCCTCCGATATCAAATTAATTGTACTTACACATTCCCATTTTGATCATGCCGGATCAGCCAGGGAGATAAGCGAGTTTACAGGTGCAAAAATTGCTTGTCACGAAATTGAGAAAACTTATCTGGAAGAGGGACGAATGATAATTCAGAAAGGTGTAAACATTTATGGCAAAATTACTAAACCGTTAATGTTTGCAATTGCTGAAAAGATCACTTTTCCAAAGTTTACCCCCGATATTCTGATTACAGACAGGCCCTATCCCTTAACAGAGTATGGTATAGAGGGGAACGTTATTCATACACCGGGTCACACTCCGGGATCAATAAGTGTTATACTGGATTCGGGAGAAGCTTTTGTCGGCTGTATGGCTCATAATGGATTACCCTTCAGGATCCGTCCGGGACTGCCAATATATGCTCTCGATGTTAAAGAGATTAAAAAACAGTGGAAAATCCTTTTTGACAGTGGAATAAAGATGATATATCCTGGTCACGGAAAGCCATTTCCGGTGGGAATAATGAAAGAGGTATTGGGGT
>CAZWUB010000112.1:0-11704 GCA_964637415.1 uncultured Rikenellaceae bacterium | reverse complement strand
CGCTAAATTTGCGCACCCGGGAAACTGTTAACCCCCATTTATAATGACAAGCACCTATCTCAACGAACTTAACGAAGCTCAGCAGCAGGCAGTTATCAATACTGAAGGCCCTTCTCTTGTGATTGCGGGAGCCGGCTCCGGAAAAACAAGGGTACTTACCTACCGCATAGCTTATCTTTTACACCAGGGTGTCAGGGCCGGGAAGATACTTGCCCTTACTTTTACAAATAAGGCTGCAGGGGAGATGAAGGCGAGGATTGCCGGAATCGCCGGTCCTGAAATTGCCAGGTTCCTCTGGATGGGCACCTTTCATTCAATATTTGCAAAGATCCTGAGAATGGAAGGCGACAGGCTGGGTTATAAGCCGAATTTTACGATTTACGATTCTTCCGATTCAAAAAGTCTCATCCGCTCAATAATAAAAGAACTCAGCCTCGATGATAATGTATATAAGCCGGGTGCGATAGCTTCCAGAATATCGGCTGCAAAAAATAACCTTGTAACTTCGGGAATGTATGCTGCAGACAATTCAATGCAGGACTATGATAAAACCTGCAGGATGCCTCTGATGGCCGATATTTATAAGATTTATGCCACCCGCTGTTTCAGGGCAAATGCGATGGATTTTGACGACCTGCTCCTTAATACAAATATTCTTTTCAGGGATTTCCCCGATGTACTTTCGCAATACCAGGAGCGGTTCAGATATATCTTGGTTGATGAATACCAGGATACGAACTTTGCACAATACCTGATAGTTAAAAAACTTGCAGCCTCCCACCGGAATATATGTGTTGTGGGAGATGATGCCCAGAGCATCTACTCATTCAGGGGTGCAAGAATAGAGAATATTCTGAAATTCAGGGATGATTATCCTGATTCACGCCTTTTCAAACTTGAACAGAATTACAGGTCAACTCAAACAATCGTCAATGCCGCCAATGGGATAATTGCAAATAATGAAGGGCAGATACAAAAATCCGTTTTTTCAAAAAACGAACCCGGAGAAAAGATAATGGTTATGCAGGCGATGACCGATATGGAGGAGGGTTTTAACATTGCATCGGACATTTTTGACAGGAGGCTTACAAATCAGCTTAACTGGGAAGATTTTGCAATTCTTTACAGGACCAATGCCCAGAGCCGCATATTTGAAGAAACCCTCAGGAGGAAGAATATACCTTACAAAATCTATGGAGGTCTTTCATTTTACGACAGGAAGGAGATAAAAGACATACTGGCTTATTTCAGGATGGTAATCAATCCGGGTGACGAGGAGGCATTTAAAAGATCTGTAAACTATCCCAAAAGAGGAATAGGAGACACATCTGTTCAAAAGATCCTTGATCTTGCTTCTGAAAATAATGTTCCGGCCTGGAACATTGTAAATGAAGCTGATAAATATCCATCCCATTTCAATGGAGGAACAATAAAAAAGTTATTGTCATATGCTGATCTGATAAACACAATTTCCACCGGTAAGGAAGTAACTGATGCCTATACAAAAGCCCGGGAGATAGCTTTCGGATCAGGTATAATGAAAGAACTGCGTGACGGAAAGCTTCCTGAAGAGATAAGCCGCTATGAGAACATGGAGGAGCTTCTGAATGGAATAAAGGCATTTACCGAGGCTGCCGAGACCAATGGAGAACCTGCTATCCTTGAAGCATATCTTGCCAATGTTGCATTGCTGACCGATCAGGATAATGAAAAGGATGAAGATCGCGATAAGATCACCCTGATGACAATGCATTCTGCAAAAGGACTGGAGTTTAAATATGTTTATATTGTCGGGATGGAGGATACACTTTTCCCATCTCCGATGTCTACCGGCAGTTCCAGGGAGCTTGAGGAAGAAAGACGGTTGTTCTATGTTGCGCTGACAAGGGCAAAAAAACAGGCTGTATTCAGCTATGCCCTGAACAGGTATAAATGGGGAAATCTTGAAAGGAGTAATCCGAGCAGGTTCCTTCGTGAGGTCGATCAGAAATATCTTTATTATCCCCAGACCGGAGGAAAACCTTTCAGGACAAAATCAGGGGGAGATGAAAAGCCTTTCAGCGTAAGGGAAGAGGCTGTTCCTTTTGCTCCACCGCCACGGCTAAGGAAATTAAAGGCTGAGGCTGAGGTTAAGGCAGCATACTCCGGTAAATCATCATCTGCTGATCTGGCTGACTTCGCCGAAGGCGATATTGTGATCCATGAAAGATTCGGTCAGGGAGTCATAGACTCAATCGAAGGAATAGCTCCGAACAATACTGCCACTGTTGATTTCGAAACCGGGGGAAAGAAAAAATTACTGCTACGCTTCGCAAAGCTCAGGAAGGCTCAATAGGAAATATCTGACAAGTTCCAAACCGCCTTTTCCCCTTCCCGGATTCTTATTATAATCTGCTCCTCGTAACTTCCGGCTCATTATACCGTATAATAAGCGTTCAATTTTATTTTCAGACAACGACTGATCCTTTTAAAAAAAAATTATGAAAAACAAAATTCTTGTAATTGTTGCCCTGCTTATTGCTCTGAACAGTTCATGTAAAAAAGATCCGCTGGACGAAAATTCTTTTCCGGCAGACGGACTGGTCTCTTATTTCAACTTTGACGATAATCTCAAGGATCAGGTTGGCACCACACCAGATGGGACAAATAACGGCAGTGCTGCCTTTATCGCGGGTAAAGCCGGCAAGGCTATATCCTTAAACGGGTCAAACCAGTATATTGAATTCTCAAGAAAAACCTTCAGAAGCGGTAATAATATAAGTGTTTCGCTATGGCTTAACAGATCGGGCAGTACAGGACTGTACTTTGTCATTTGTAACGATTTCGGTATGTTCACTCATCCGGCTGGTTATGCAGGAATGGCAATTTCTGTACCCCAGACCGAAAATGCCCATGGAGACATAACTCAGCATGAGTGGACACATATTGTCGGGACCTATGACGGGGCAAATATCAAAACATATATAAATGGTGTCCTGAAAGGGACCAAATCATGGCCGGGAACAATCTCCGGATTGGATGAAAACCTTAAAATTGGAATGTTTGACAGTGAATGTTGGTGCGGATCTGTCGATGAACTGTTCATTTACAATATAGTACTGTCACAAACAGAAGTTGACCAATTGTACAATTACCATTAGTTTTAGGGAAATAAGTTTCCCCTCCTTAAAAAAAGGAGGGGAAACTTATTTGACAATAAACCAGATAATTAGAGTAGTTTTCGTTATTAAAAATTCCTTAAGTTAACCGCGCTGTGCCAATATGGGGAGGGTCCTGAATTTAACAGGCAACAGTGATAAGGAATTAGGACTCTTATTAAACAATGAGGATTATTTCCCGATCAGCGGTACGAGGTTACGGATGTCAGTCATTCCAAAGGAGAGCTCAAATCGTGTCAGGTCACAACCGCTGCCCGAACCTTTCTTCAAGTATTCCCTGCATTCATCAAGCTTTTTATTCATGTACTGCTTGTTCTGGACCGATCTGAACCACATGAACTGAATGGCCGACTTCGGGAGCTTTCTGTTAAAATATTCAGGATTAACCTTCATAATCCTCGGGAAAATACTGTCCTGGCTTTCATATCCATGTGAAGAAGCAACCCGCGAAATTCCGCCACCAAAATATGCCGGTTTATTACGGTCAGAAACGGGAATAGCAGCCCATTCCTGATCAAGAAATTGCTTATTATATGCAGCGGCGATCTCGTTCTTTTCCTTTGCAGCAAATTCCCTGGCCGCATTAAAGGCTTCTTCCACCGTAACAGGGATCCAGTAAGGGGGACGATCAGGATCATAGATTATCCAGCATTCCTTATCATAAACATCAATGCCCGGTTCTATGGTCTCCTTCTTGAGAGGAACCGTGAAGTATGCGTATTTACTGTCCTGGAAATCTGACCAGCCGGGAATTAAATCATTTATAAATATTGACCATGAGGGCGGTTCAATAGTATTGAATATAACTTTCCCTTCCTTATTCAGCAAGAATGATGAAAACTCAAAGGCTATCCTTGCCGGCACTCCGTACCATACCGGTCTTTTACATGTCATTGATATTGTATGGATCCTGGCCCTTCCATTGAACCCTTTAATATCACTGAGTACAGGATTCTGCCTTACGACAGCAACAAGTTCCTTTATTCTTTCCAGATTGGCTGTCATATCTGTTTTTGTGAATCCGCATTCAGATGAAGCGTAGTCAGTGCGGCTGAGAATTTCAAATGTGCCGGGCTTTTCTGTTATGAGAGATAGTTCCTGTGCACAAAGTAACAGAAAACCTGTCAGGAAAAGGAACAATAATAACGAACAAGCATGTCTCATGATAAATTGATTTAGAATGATAATAATTTACTGTTTGTTCCGGAAATTAATGGTATTCCAATGACATCTTTGCTGTCTGACCTGGCACCTTCCATCACAGTAACAGTTCCTTCGTAATTCTTTCCAAAATTACCAATCCTTCCGGTTACTTCGCCTTTAACTCCTATATCAAGGTCACCGTTGGCATGTCTCGTCATTGTAAACCCTGCCGTTCCTGAAGCCTTTGCAAAACCTAATCCAACTTCAGCCCCAGCACCTACGAATACGGTTGTACTCTTGTTGACGAAATTCTTTTTCAGGGAAAAAGCTGCACCTGCTGCACATCCGAACTCCACGCTCTCGCAATCAAAAGCTATGCTGCACATAGCCAGGCCTATATCAAGCTTTTTGTCAGGGGGACAATTGTTACCTTCAGGCTCCTTATCTTCCACTTCTGCCTGAGGCACAGGAGCAGGATTTGCATATACAGAACAATCAGGTCCGCATTCATCATTTGCTGTAAATGGGAAGGCCTGTTGATTAGCAATGAATGCATTACCAATGATTAAAAGAGCGACTCTCTGAATCTCGTAAGCATATATCCTGCTCCAATAAGGGCTTTCTATTTTTGAAAACCATTGACCGGAAAACTCATACAGATCATTGAGAATTTTCCTCTGGTTGTCAGTTGTTCTCCGGGCAAGATTCACGTAATTTTCGTAATAAGTCTGTATTTCCCTGTTTAACTGGATTGCGGCAGGGCATTCTTTGGAGCAGTATCTCCTGCGGCACTCCTGAATGCAATAACCATCACCGGCACAGCTTTCACTGCAACTGACATAATCCTTACCATAGCGTTCTTTATTCTCTGCGTAATCCTGCATAATTCGAGATACTGATGTCATAGTTACCTCCAAATCAAGCCTGAACTCATCTGCTTCTTCATCCGATGCCTGGAAAAAATACTCGGTAATGCAGTCGAGCGCAAAACGCTCGTTTGGATAATCACGCAAAACTGTATTGGGTGGCAGATCCGGCACTTCATTCTGTATCCGGGAAAACTCCTTATTGAATTTCATAAGCTGACTATGGAACCTTTTATAAGCATCCACTATATGCGCGTAGCCTCCCCCTTCCATCCACTCAGTTACCTCTACACAACCCCCGAATGCAGGCATTTTCAAACGGTCAACTTCAGGAACCAGTGATGCAAGTGCGTCGGGAGGATTCATCTGATTTCTTGTTTCTTCCCAGAATTTTTCCTTTTCACTTTCGCCTACTGAGGAATTTTCCGCCTGTGACTGAAGATATGAAAAATTACCGGATGCCTTGCTGTAAGAGAATCCAATACCTTTGACTCCTGCAAATAATTCAAGGATTGCATCCCCGAGCCTGTTTTGCTTTAGATACAGATCGCACAGTGCTGTGTGAGCCTGCCCGAAATCAGGATCATGTCTCAAAGCCTCCTTCAGGTAATACTCAGCCTGTTTCTGATCGCCAAGTTCGAAGTAACTGCAACCTAACTGTGTGAGGATTATAGGGCTCTGACCGTATAGTTTGTTGGCATACAACAACACCGGAACGGAACAACTGATTGAATCTATTATGCGCAGATATGCACCGAAGTTATTTACACTGAGCGTATCTTCAGGGATTGCTCTTACTGCTGCAGTGATATAAACACAGGCCTGGTTATGATCGTCACCGAAGGAGATCAGTGTGCCTCCGGTACTCGCCAGCCTTTTTACTTCTTTAATGCTGAAATCCTCTTCTGCAGCCGTTTTTAAATCCTGGTTGAACTGATTTTTTACAACCGCATCAAGAGCCTTGTAAGATCTGTTATAGAACCTGTCTGCAATTGCCAGAATATTTTCTTTTGTTATGGCTTCCGGTTTGATCCCCACTGAGGCTTGCTTACTGCCGGTTGACTGTTGCTGACCGGAACCGGGCATTCCGGTTATTTTACCTCCGCTGAGCTGACCTGCAAGCTTTTTGATCTCCTCGTTCGCTTTTTTTGCAGCGGCAGGATCATTCCAGTCTGTCGACTGTCTGATCTTTGCCATCTGCTGTCTTATCTGCTCCGGTGTTTGTGTAGTCTGGGCACCTGCCAGCACATACAGAAAGATAAGTATAACCGTCAGTGCCTGTTTCATGTTATTCCTGTGTTTTTACAATCTGTAACCAGCCTCTGAAAGAATTATGATTTATTCTTCAGGATATGATAATTTGTATTTATACGCTTTGCTCAGATCAGACAGATATTCTCTGAGTGCCGTCATTCCTGTTATATCATTTCCACCTGCCGCTGCCGGAATACCTGCCTGCAACTCTTCTATCTGTCCTGTAATCTCAGCCAGGCGGCGATAATCAGGCAAAGATGATTTAATTACAGCAAGATGAGTACGAAGTGCATCGCGATAGAGCGGAGTAAATTTATCACAATATTTTATCTCCTCTTTTTTGATCAGCACCCGGAGTGAATCCATTTGTTTCCCCTGTCCTGCATCAACTCCAACCATTGAGCTCCATTTGCTTTTCCAGGTCTCAATCTTCTTAAGCATTTGCTGACCTTCGGCATTGTTCTCCAGTGAAGCGTACAGAGTTGTAAATTCCTGGTCCCGGGATGAAAGATTTCCCATTATTTGCTGTTGTTCCTGTACCAGGGAAGCCAGAGCCGGAGCATTTCCCGGGGCGGAAGATTTAATCTGTCCTGACTGCCCTGAAGCCATCATTTCTGTTGTCAGAGCTTCGGAATATGCTTTTTTCCCCTCAGCTGTCATCCCTTTTGTTGCCTTCATCTCATCCACCGAGATATTTGTTTGCTGCATCATCATTTTATTTGCCAGGGCCTTTTTTTCTTCAGCGGTCATCTTTCCGCTTTTCATTTTAGCCATGTCCTCCTGCGACATTCCAAACTGCGCCATCTGTTGTGCGGCCTGTTGCTTTGCAGCGGCTTCATTCACTTTTGCCGACTGTTTGTTACTCCGGTTCATCTGCCCTATTGCATCATTAACCTGAGTCAGCAGGGAGTTTACCTGACTTGTAAAATTTTCAACCTGAGCAAAGGTTATGTCACATGATTCCTTCGGGAGAGCCGGAGCCTTGTTCAGGTAACCTTCAGTTACGAACTGGGCTGAGACAGGTGCGGTAAAGCATATCCATATTGAAATAAAAATTAATCTTCTCATATCTTACATTTTAATAAATTCGACTCTTCGGTTAAGGGCTTTGTTGGCCGGAGTATCATTTGGTGCCACAGGCTGACCTTCACCCATACCATCGGTCTCGAGGCGGTCGCCTTTGACTCCGAAGGATTTCACAAGTTCATTTTTAACAGAAGCAGCACGGCGCTTTGAAAGATCCAGATTTGCTGCATCAGCTCCGTCGGCATCAGTGTGGCCTGCAATCTTTACCTTCACATCGGGCACCTCATTAAGAATTGCGGCTATTTCCTTAAGTGTTCCGTAGGACTCCGGCTTTACAACATCCTTATTTACATCGAAATAAATCCCATATGTCACAAGCTTCCCTTCGGTCATGAGCTTGTTGCGCATATCCGGTGCACCTATTGCAATCCTAATGTTTGATATCATTGCGGCGCCTGATTCCAGCCTTATCCGGTCCATCTTAACACTTGTAACCGGAAAAGCTTTCGGCAGATCAATGATCTTGTTCTGTTCCTGGTACAGGCGCACCCTGGACTTCTGGACCCATATTGCAATATGATATTTCTGGTCCTTCTTCTGATGCAGTGCTTGTTCGTTTATATAACCTGTCATCCCAAGTCCTTCTCCTTCCGTACCGTTAATATATGTCCTGTAAGTTGGTCTGCCTGTATATTCAACGGCGAAGAGGAAGCCTGCCTTTCCGGGAACGGCTCCTCCGTCCCAGGCTTTTGCATTGATGGCCTGGTAGAGCCTGAAATAGTAGCCGGTCATGCGGTCTCCATCATCTCCCATGATCGGGATTATATCAAACTCTATCGTATAGTTATCAGGAAGCTTTAACAGCCCGTCGGTCCACACACATTTGTCTCCAACCATTTTCATCCAGTTTCCTGGATAGAGATTGTTTGTAACAACTTCAGCCGAACCGTTTGTGTTCCACAATGCCGGGAAGTCGCCCACGGCATCCTGGCTGAAATCCTCATAAAAGATCACCTTTTCGCCAGGGACGAAATCGTATTTTGAATATGCTTCAAGTGAGGTCTGCTGCTGGCCCGAAGATTTACCACCGGAAGCCTGATCACTTTTTCCGGCAGACTGGCTATCCTGGTTTTTCTGATCTTCGGCCGCCTGATCCGGATCCTTTTTAAGATCTTCCTTTACAGCATTTTCAACTGCATCAAGTCCTTTGTCAATTGCCTGATCGGTTCTCTGATTTGCCCTCCTGTTTACTGCATTTTCTAACTTTTTCTTAAGATCGACCTTAATCTGGCCTTCAGCATTTATTGTGAAGCTTAATAAAAACACCACAATAATAATTTTAGTTGTTTTAAACATATTCTTCATTGTTTTGGTTTAGCACATTGAATATTAATTTGGTAAAGTAAATCTACAATCAGGTTAAATTCCGGACATCCCCTAAAAAGGGGATTTTCAATCTTCTAAAGGTATTATTCCTAAAACAATATATTATGACTGTTCATAAAATGTAAATATGTTTTAGTCAAAAATTTAGCAACGTTCACTCCAAACTCCAAACTCCAAACTCCAAACTTTGCCTTCCGCCAAATATCCCTTAAAAAGGGGATTGAGATTCGGACAGGATTGGTTAGGTTTGTATAATAATTTCCCTCGATGCGGCAAATTTTCAACAAAATACAATATACCTTATTATATATATACCTCCTGATCTTACCGGTAAGATCATCAGCGCAGGACTTAAACTCTCTTGAGAAAACAATAGATCTAATCCTTGACAGTGAAACTACTTTAAACGGGACAGGGGTAACTATAGCTTCAGCTGATTCACTCAGGATCATAGATTATCTGTCTGAAGCATCGCGGCTGCAAAGGATCAATTCCGATAGTTCCCGTTCATATATTCTGAAGGCTCTTGATATTGCAATACGTGAAAAATCTCCTCAACTGATCTCCCTTACCGTTCAGGATATGGGGGATTACTATATGAGCCGCGAAATGTACAGGGAAGCATTGTCATGCTATCTGAAATCCATCAGGATAGAGGAAAAAAGAAAAGATGATTTAAGGATAGGTGATCTTAATGACAGGCTTGGTACGGTTTATTATTATATGGAGGTTTTTGATAAATCTCTCGATTATCACAAAAAAGCCCTCGGAATTTATAAATCCCTCAACGATACATCCGGAATAGCAGCAGCTCTGCGTAATATTGGTAACCTTCACAGTTCGAGAGAGTTTTGCGAAAAAAGAACCACTGAAGAAAAACTATCAGATTTCAATACAGCAATTGACTTTCTTGAAAGATCTGCAAATCTGTACTCTGTAACCCGCAGCAGACAAGGTATAGCTAAAGTGAACCAGGATATTGCAGCTGTTTACAACAAGATGAAGAAGCCTGAAACGGCACTCGGCTATGTTCAGAAATCACTTGATTATTACAGGGAAATAAATGATCCTGAAGGGATTGCAGGTACACTTTATACAATCGGAAAAACTTATTACCGGGCAAAAGATTATAAAAGATCAATAGAGTCATTTAAAGAATCTGAAAGAATTGCACTCGAAGGTAATCTGACAGGTGGCATTCAGTACCTGTATGAAGCTCTGGCAATGCCATATTATGATATCGGTGATTATAAAAATGCATATAACACCTATATAAAATATATGACTATCCGCGATTCGGTTTATAACTCGGAGAAATCGAAGCAGATAATTGAACTTGAAACCAAATACCAGAGCGAAATAAAACAACAGGAAATAATGCGGCTTACAGCAGAAAAAAAGAGGAAAAACAGCCTTATTTATTCGCTTGTCGCATTGACTGCATTGCTTGGATTTTCAATTATCTATGCCGTCAGACTTGTAAAAAAGAACAAAATAATATCTGATCAGAACATACAGATCAGGGAAGATAAGATCAGGGAGCTTGAAAAAGAGCGTCTTTATCTTGCTGCCAGATCGGTTATGGAAGGTGAAGAAGCTGAACGGTCAAGGCTGGCAGGCGATCTGCATAATGGCCTTGGCGGTTTGTTATCAGGAATCAAAATCAATCTGTCGGCTATGAAAGAAAATGCTGTTATCACACACGAAAATATTAGCGCATTCAACCATGCAATATCACTTCTTGATACATCGATAACCGAACTGAGGAGGATTGCACATAATCTGATGCCCGAAACTCTTAATCACTATGGACTTAAAACCGCAGTTGAGGATTTCTGTACCCAGGTCGCTCCTCCCGGACCTCCTGAAATCGGTTTACAATTCTTTGGTGAAAACATAAGATTCACAAAAGAGCTTGAACTTACAATTTACAGGATAATACAGGAACTAGTTAACAATGCACTGAAACATGCCGGCGCCACAAAAATAAATGTCGAAGTAATCTCTGAACCAAAGAGATTGTTTGCAAGGGTTTCAGATAACGGAAAAGGATTTGAGGTTTCAGGGGCAAATACTGAAAGGAAAGGAAAGGGTCTGGAGAACTTAAGGGACCGGGTAGTTGCAATGAACGGAACATTTGATATCTGGAGCAAACCCGGACAGGGAACTGAAATAAGTGCTGAAATTCAAATTTCTTGATCATGAAAGCTGATAATCTGCCTTCAAGAAAGTTTCTGATTGTTGAGGATCATCCTATTGTATCTGACAGTTTATTCCGTCTGGTAAACGAATCTTTCGATAACGTTATCTGTATCCATGCATCAACCGGATCAAAAGGACTTGCTTATCTAAATGGCAATCATTTTGATCTTGTTCTTCTTGATATAAATCTTCCCGACATATCCGGAATTGAATTCTGCTCCCTGGCAAAAGCAAGGTTTCCTGAATTGAAAATACTGGCGGTGACATCAATGGCACAACGTCATGTTGTTGAAAAATCTATTCAGGCCGGTGTTGACGGATTTGTTCTTAAAACATCAGACATAAAAGATATAATAACAGGCATAGAAGAACTCCTCGGAGGGAAAAAATATTTCGGCACAGGCGTAAGTGAGCTGATCAGCAACCGACCCTCCGGCGGAAAGGTTGATCCTGTTATTACCCGCCGCGAATGTGAGATCCTTAAACTTATCGCAGACGGTTTCACAAACCAGGAGATCGCCGATAAGCTGTTCATCAGTACTTCGACTGTCGACAGCCACCGGAAAAACCTCCTGATAAAATTCGATGCAAAGAACACGGCGGCACTGGTGAAGATTGCAATGGAGAAGGGGATAATTTAAGAAAGTTGGCAGTTGGCAGTTGGCAGTA
>CAZWUB010000111.1:1782-11723 GCA_964637415.1 uncultured Rikenellaceae bacterium | reverse complement strand
GACTAAATAAAGTAGATCTGATCTTTGAAAAAGTAGATCCGAAAGAAGTACTTACTATAGCTTATAAAATGTCTCCCGCCGAAATCATTCAGCAGGTGCTTGATTCAGGACTGAAAGGTCGTGGCGGGGCAGGTTTCCCCACAGGTTTGAAATGGAAATATACAGCCGCTGTGAAAGATCCTGATAAGTATGTTGTCTGTAATGCTGACGAAGGTGAGCCGGGAACGTTTAAGGATCGTGAGATACTTGACAGGGTTGCATATAAGGTATATGGCGGAATGGTTATTGCTGCAAAAGCAATAGGAGCAAAGAAAGGGATTGTATATCTGCGTGGTGAATATAGATTCCTTCTTCCCCAGCTGATGATGGAACTTGATAAATTCCACAAGCTTATAAAGGAGATAGGGTATGATTTTAAAATAAATTATTGTCTGGGAAGCGGAGCATATATCTGCGGTGAGGAAAGCGCACTCTTTGAATCGATTGAGGGTGGCCGTGGTGAACCCCGCAACAAGCCTCCATACCCCACAACCTCGGGAGTTTTCAGCAAACCCACTTCAATAAATAATGTTGAAACCCTTGTAACATCAATGATGATAATCAAGCATGGACCTGAATCATACAGCCAGCTTGGAACCAAAGACTCGAGGGGATCAAAAGTATTCTCAATATCCGGAGATACACCTACGCCGGGGATATTTGAGCTTGAGCTCGGAATGTCGGTTCAGGAATTTGTTAATGAATTCGGTGACGGCGATACTAAGGCTGTTCAGGTGGGAGGTGCATCAGGCTTCTGTGTTCCGAGAAAAAGGTTTGAACAAACAGTAATCGGTTTTGAAGGTGTTCCCACCGGAGGTTCAATGAAACTTTTCAACAGCTCCAGATCAATGTATAATGTTCTGCATAATTACCTTGATTTCTTTGCAGAAGAATCATGCGGACAATGCACACCCTGCCGGGTTGGTTGTCAGCAATTGCTGAAAGGTGTTGAGAAGGTTAAGAAAGGAGAAGTGAAGTCAATATATCTGAATGAACTTGTCAAACTTGCCGATACAATGAAAGTCGCATCCAAATGCGGACTCGGACAATCAGTAGGCAATGCATTCAAGACTATTGTTGAGAACTTCAGGGAAGAGATCATCTATTAATAACTAAATCTTAGCGAAATAATGATAAATCTGAGTATAAATAACCAGAGAATTTCAGTTCAGGCGGGCACCACTGTACTGGATGCTGCCAGGAAACTAAATATAAATATCCCGACACTATGTAATCATCCCGACCTTTGCGTTGCAGGAAACTGCCGTGTATGTGTCGTCGAACAGACAGGCGCCAGAACGCTTATCGCAGCATGTGCGATGCCTGTTGCCGAAGGAATGGATATACAGACAAATACCCTTAAAGTAAGGAATGCACGGAAACATATTGTTGAGCTTCTTCTTTCGGAACACAGATCGGATTGTACAAAATGTTACAAAAACCAGAAATGTGAGCTTCAGTCACTTGCAAATGAATTCGCATTCGGCGATACGATTTTCCTCGACCTTGTGGAAGACCGGCCATATGTTATTGACAGATCCTCTCCTTCGTTCATAAAAGATGACAGCAAGTGTATCCGCTGCCAGAGGTGTGTGAGGACCTGTACTGAATTACAGCATATATCAGCTATTGCTGTTGCAAATAAGGGCTTGCACCAGAAGATTTCGTCATTCCACGACAGGCCCATGAGCCATGTGGTCTGTACAAACTGCGGCCAGTGTGTGAACCGTTGTCCTACAGGGGCCCTTGTCGAGAAAACATATATCGACCAGGTATGGGATGCTATCTATGATCCGGAAAAACATGTTGTAGTTCAGACTGCACCGGCAGTAAGAGTTGCCCTTGGTGAAGATCTCGGGTACGATCCGGGTGAACGTGTTACGGGTAAAATGGTTACTGCCCTGAGACAGATTGGCTTTGATTCTATTCTGGATACTGATTTCAGCGCTGACCTTACAATTATGGAAGAAGGTACTGAATTACTTACCCGGCTTAAGAAAGTACTTGTCGATGGCGATAAGAAAACATCACTACCAATGTTTACTTCCTGTTCACCAGGCTGGATCAAGTTTATCGAACACAAATATCCGGAATTCCTTCATAATCTGTCTACCTGCAAATCACCCCAGCAAATGTTCGGAGCGCTGGCAAAGACCTATTTTGCACAAAAGAAGAAACTTGATCCTTCAAAAATAATATCAGTGTCAATAATGCCCTGTACTGCAAAGAAGTATGAAGCAGACAGACCTGAAATGAGAGCAAGCGGATACAAGGATATTGACTATGTGCTGACAACACGTGAACTGGCAGTTATGATAAAGCAGGCCGGAATCGACTTCAGAAACCTTGAACCTTCTCATTATGATTCAGTCATGGGCGATTCAACAGGCGCCGGAGTAATATTCGGTGCCACAGGAGGTGTTATGGAGGCTGCATTAAGAACTGCATATGAGATTGTGACAGGGAAAGAAGTCCCTTTCTCGAATCTTAATATAACTCCTGTAAGAGGTATGGAAGGGGTCAAGGAAGCATCACTTAAGATAGAAGGGTGTACTGATGACTGGAAATTCCTCGAAGGAGCTGAGCTTAAATTAGCAATTGCTCATGGACTTACCAATGCCAACAAAATTATGAAACTTGTTAAACAAGGTAAATCACCATATCACTTCATAGAGATAATGGCATGTCCGGGCGGATGCCTTGGAGGAGGAGGACAACCCATTCCTACAAGTATGGAGATCAGGAAAAAACGAATGAAAGCAATTTATTCGGAAGATGAACATATGGTTCTCCGCAAATCACACGAAAATCCTGATGTCATTGCTATCTATAAGGAATTTCTTGGAAAACCAAACAGCCATCTGGCTCATGAACTGCTCCACACACATTATGTGGAACGGGAAGGTTATTGAAAAAAAGCCGGCTGAGGCCGGCTTTTTTTTGTCGTGCTTTGCCAGCCGAAGCCATCTTCTACACTTCTTCAGCGTAAGGGCAGGAGATGGCGAAGGCTGGCGATCATGCAGTCGTGCGGTCATGAAGTCATGCAGTCTTGCAGTCGTGCAGTCAGAGTTATAGCGGGTAATTATTTAATCAGTTCGTTCCGCCAGTAACTGATATGCCATTTCCGGTCAGGATTACCATCAGTACCTTCATCGGCATTCCAGACTTTTGTCAGAAGGTCTTTATCACCATCCCCGTCAACATCAGTCAATACAGTATCGTGCCACCCCGGATTGTCGGTATTAATTATCTGACAGGTGAAGCCCGGTTTTCTTTTCGTTCCGGTATTGATCCATAAAAATCCACGTTCAGCAAGACCTTTTGGCTTCATCATATTATCAGGGTCTTCCTGTTCTCCCGAAAAAATATCCAGGTCCCCGTCATTGTCAATGTCTCCGACACAAAGCGAATGAAGGGAACCGGAACGACCCTCAGGGAAGGGAAGGGCCAGGAGTTTGAATTTCCTGGCTTTCTTATGGTTCATAATGATATATGCCCTTGAATCCTGAGTATCACAGTCTGTTATCACAATATCTTTACTGCCGTCATTATTAATATCACAGATCCAGCTTCTTATTGATGTTCCGTAAGGAGTCACCGGGATACCTGTTTTAATACCATAATCCTTCCAGCGGTGCAGGATCCATTCTCCTGATTCAGGGTTTGAAGGATTCTCATACCAGCCCGAAGGCATCACGATATCACATCTGCCGTCACTGTTAAGATCTCCAACTCCCGACGGAGCAAATCCGGCATGTATACCGTTATTCCATGCAGGCTTTTCCCGTTTATTGACATATTTATCAATATCATAATACTTCCATTTGTAAGGATCAGAGGTATCATACCATCTCATTACACCTGAAGTATCATTATACCTCTGGCTGTAGGCAATAACATCAGTTATCCCGTCATTATTGACATCGGCTGCAACAATATCATGATTTTCCCTGCCTCTCATACCTCCTTCATATTCATGGCTGATCCATTTCCGGGCAGGATCATTTAACAGGTTCCCGGGGTTCTGAAGCCAATACCCGCCCATGACAAGATCCTGCTCGCCATCCCTGTTCACGTCGAAAGTGGTTGAGCCAAGCTGATTGAAAATACCTCCGGCGATCTCATATTTTTCCCATTTTTCAGAACCTTTGTTCTGATACCAGTACACTTTCCCTGTCTTATGCCGCTGGATTGTAATATCCATATCCCCGTCGTGGTCATAGTCGATCACCGAAAAACCTCCTGTTCCATAAGAGGACGGTTCAAGCGGGATTTCAACATAGAAGTGCGTGAATTTCAGCTGCTTTTCCTGGCTGTAGATTGATAATGGTACAGATAGTACCAATAGAATTATCAGAAATGAACCGGCTGGCTTATGTGTCATCTTAATCGGGGTTTACAAAGTTACTGATCGATCATTTAGTCCTAAAATTACAAAATCATATTCTGAATAACAAAAAGACTGCTGTCACAGCCGTCCTCAGAAACCCACCATCATCTTCCCCCGGGAGAGGAATCGAGAAGAGAAATTCTCGGATACTCGAGGGAAATCCCCTCCCCCGGAGGGGTTTGGGGTGGGTAAAGAAATGTTTCAACTATGATCATAAGCTTAATTCTTAATCCCAGGAAAACCCACCCCCATCCCCTCCCGGGAGGGGATTTTTTGACTCGACACATCACCTCTCACCTCTCACCTCTCATCTCTCATCTCTCACAACTCTTTATTCTATAATTTCGAGAATCTCCTTCATATCTATATCTCTCAGCGGATTGGAAGTTGCCACAAACGATTCGGCAAGCCTCGATTTTTTCTCCTGGAGCCTGACGATCTTCTCTTCAAGTGTGCCGGAGGTTATATACTTGTAAACAAAAACGTTCTTATCCTGACCAATCCTGTGTGCCCTGCTGAGCGCCTGAAGCTCTGCAGCAGGATTCCACCAGGGATCGAGAATAAATACATAATCAGCTGATGTGAGATTTAACCCTACTCCCCCTGCTTTAAGTGATATTAGAAATACTCTGTTGTCCGGATCATTCTGAAAGCTTTCAATAATTTTCTTCCTGTTTGTACTGGCCCCTGTCAGCATCGAAAACATCGTGTTTCTTTCTCTGAGTGCATCTGAAAAGAGCTTCAGATGCGTGACAAAAGAAGAAAACACAAGTATTTTATGACCTTCATTAACAACATTTTCAATATTACTTAGAACTGTTTCAAATTTACCGGAACCTCCTTTATAATCTTCATCGGCTATGAGAGGATGATTTGATATCTGTCTCAGCTTCATAAGTCCCTGTAATACTATTATTGCTGTTTTTGTAGTTTCTTCTGAACTCGCGCCGCCCAAAATGAGATTCCTGACTGCCGATTTTTCTTCTTCGTATATTTTCCCCTGTTCTTCAGTCATCTCACAAAAAACAGTCTGTTCGGTAACCGGCGGCAGATCCGGTGTGACCATCTCTTTCTTGCGCCTGAGAATAAATGGTTTAATAAGCTTTTTCAACTTGATCTCCATCGCATCATTCTGGTCTATTTCAATGGGTCTCGCAAATTCATTTCTAAACCATGAAAGAGACCCTAGCAGACCGGGATTGACAAAATTAAGCTGAGCCCAGAGATCTGTAACAGAATTTTCAACGGGCGTTCCTGTCAGAACCAGCTTGTGATCAGATTTCAGTCTTGTGACACTTTTATAAATCTGTGATGCTGGATTTTTTATGTACTGGCTTTCATCCAGAATTATATAATGAAAATGAAATGAAGAGAAAAAATCAATATCCTGTCTTACAGTGTGATAGCTTGAAAGAATGATGTCATATCCGGCGAAATTTAAAGTATGTCTGTCGCGTTGTGCTCCCTTATGCCGGTATGTTGTCATTTCAGGGACAAATTTTTGAATTTCATTCTCCCAGTTATGGATGATTGTTGGAGGCACAACAATAAGTGATGTAAAACGGCCTGATGATTCTTCGAGCAGTGTAAGTGGCTGGTTCCCGGTAGCTTTTCCGGAAGCAATAATTTTTTCCTTGTTCAGCTGCAGCAGGGCAAGTGTCTGTATTGTTTTCCCAAGTCCCATGTCATCGGCAAGACAACCTCCCAGTCCTGATGATTGCAACCAGAAGAGCCATGCTAATCCTTCATACTGGTAACCTCTCATCTCACAATATAGCCCTGCCGGCTTAACCGGCAAAGGCAACGCCTCCGGAATAAGCAGTTTTTCAAGATATCCGTATGATGCTTTTTCTTCCTCTTTAAGAATATCTATCAATAACGGAAAATGCTGCTTGTGAATACTTATTGCCCCGTTTTGATCCCTGCCGAATTCAAAAATATTCCTGTATTTTGTAAACCATTCGGCAGGAAGAATCGCAATGGATCCATCAGGCAGTTCAAACTCCCGTATCTCTTTCAGAATGTTATTCTTTAAACGGATAAAAGGGAATTTCCATTCTCCGACAATGATTGTGGCTGTGAGGTCAAACCAGTCACCCTCCTTTTTATTGATTACTTCAATACTTACCGTTCTGAGGTTATAATCTTTATCAAGATATCTGGATGAAACAGTAAAACCGGCCGATACAAGGTTCACATAATTTCTGTTTAATGCTTCAACCACGCTGTGCAAATCTTTGACAGGCTTCAGATTCTCATCCTGAAGGTAATAGTTCAAGGTGTCATCCGAATTAAAACCTGATTCGGAGAGGATTTCCCTGCATCCGGTCTCCCAGATAAAGTCACGTATGTATTTATAAAAATTGAATTCCCCGTTTCTGTTTTCGAAAGTCGTGAAATGTTCTGAACGGTCATCGGGAGAAATCGCTATACCTGAGTAGATAAAGCTCAGGATAAGGACCGGATAACCCATGATGCTGTTCTCAAGACTTAAAGCTGCTTTTTTTTCCGGATCGGGATATACTACCTTAAACCCTGTGCCTTCTGTCTTAAAGTTGTTTACTGCATTAAGGACAAATCCTGAAAAGTACTTTACTTCAGAGTTTTTCGGAACGACGACAGCTTCCTTTATTAGAAACGGCCGGAGCTTTTGCCCATCAATGTCTTTGATCATGAAAACTTTATTCTCATACCTTATAATGCAGGGCTTATTGCACAAAATATCTATTGGCTTACGGAATAATTCTATCTTTTTGCCCTCTGATTCTATCTTTAATTTATATGTGATTGCCTCATTGGTCCTGTCAAACCTGAAAACAGGAATCGCCTGGTCTGCCGGAAAATATAGCAGGTCTTCCGGATGAACTATGTTGGAATGTGATCTGCTGATGTAACAAAGAGTACCCTCATCCCTCATCAGGAAATAGCATCTCTTTAGCCTGGTCTCAATATATGGTCTGATGAATTTTTCAATTTTTTCAGGAGTGACATTTTCAAGGAATTCCTTTACGCTCCTGTCTTTTGAATAGAGTTTGTAAATTGGCCTGTCAGAATATTCATTTGTTATCCTCACAAGCTCTATTTCTTCATTGTCAAGAGTTTTTAGGGTTTCCTCAGAAGGATAGGGTGACAGACATTCGGCCAGGATGAAATATTTCTTTCCCGGGACACCTGCAACAAGATAAGGAAGGAATATCTTTCCCCAGAGCCTGTGGGTTGTAAGAATAAGGGCAAATCTTTTCTGCCTGTTTTCGGGTGGTTGATCCAATTTAAATGAAAAAACTATAAATTTAAGATAGCTTTAAGAATGTTCAAACTTATTGATCAAAATAATTTCTTGTTAGTTTTGAAAAGAATTGAGAAAAATAATCCATATCGATATGGATGCGTTTTTTGCATCTGTTGAACAGCTTGATAATCCCGGGCTGAGAGGCAAGCCTGTTGCCGTTGGCGGGAGCGGGGAAAGACATGTTGTTGCAGCAGCAAGCTATGAAGCAAGGAAATACGGTGTCAGATCTGCAATGCCCTCAGTTACTGCCAGACGGCTCTGCCCTCAGCTTATCTTTGTCAGACACCGGTTTGAAAGATATCATGAAGTGTCACAACAAGTCTTTGAGATTTTCACGGAATATACAGACATTGTTGAACCATTGTCAATTGATGAAGCATTTCTTGATGTTACAGCCGATAAGAAAAACATCGGATCAGCAACTTTGATTGCCAGGGAAATAAAAGAAGAGATAAAAAGCAGGATAGGTTTGACAGCTTCTGCAGGTATTTCATTCAATAAATTTCTGGCAAAGATCGCTTCAGACATAAAGAAACCGGATGGAATATTTCTTATTCCTCCTGAAGAAGCAGAGGGATTTATTGAAAAACTGCCGGTTGAAAAATTCTTTGGGATAGGAAAGGTCACTGCCGAAAAGATGCATAAGCTGGGAGTTCACACCGGAGCAGATCTGAAAAAATGGGATCTGACTTCGCTGGTCCGGAATTTCGGCAAGGCAGGGAAATTCTATTTTGACATTGCAAGAGGGATAGACGACCGGCCGGTTGAAACGGAGTCTGAACGTAAATCTGTCGGAACCGAGCTTACATATGAAAAAGATCTGTCGACACGATTCGAGATCATTGCCGAACTATATAAGGTTGAAAAAGAACTTATGAAGAGACTCGAAGATGCAGGTGCCACCGGCAGAACTGTCACTCTGAAGGTTAAATTTTCTGATTTCAGACAGATAACCCGTAGCAGGACATTGAGACATTACATAAGGGATTTTGATACCCTGCACAATGCGGTTACAGAAATAAGAAAATCACTTGACCTTCCCGGGACTAAAATAAGACTTCTCGGGGTGAGTATTTCGCATCTCGGGTCGGAGGATGATGAGGACCGGCAGCTTCACCTCTTCGATGAAGATGGTTGCTGATCAGATTTTGATTTATCCCTTACCTGTTTAAAAATTCCGGCTGTCCTGTTGTAGTTTTCGAAGAATTCCCTGAGTTCATAATAACGCTTTCTGTGCCTGTTGAATAATTCTGACCCGGGCTCGGCAAAATTTTTAAAATTCTCAAAACGGGATGCAGCATTTTCCAGTATAGCATAACTCATCCTGTCATCCGGTATTCCTCTTGCCTTATAAATCTCAATATATCTCGGAATGCCTGTGCTTCCGAATGCATCAAGATCATCTGCCACTGAAAGGATCTTCAGGATCAGATTATTGTCTGCTGAATCCCTGTAATCCTTGTTGTCGTGGTTTTCTATTGCATCAAGAGCATTTGTAAAGTCTGACTTTTGTAAGTTATTTGATGACAAATATTTTTCGGTAATGACCCTGCTTCGCATACCGTGTCTGATCCCATGATCCTCGGACATCCCAATATCATGGAGGTATGCGGATATAAGAAGGTTTCTTATAAAAAGTGTGTCGGCCGGAAAACTGTTGCTGTGTTCAAGTATCTCTTTGGAATACTTCCATACTCTCCTGTGATGATCAAGATCGTGGGACGGCAGATCAGTTTCGCCCCAGGTCTCAGTAAAAAAATCTTCAAGCGACCCGAGAAATTTATTTTCCACTTCAACGAATACTCCTGAATATTTCATACCGTGTAATTTATATTATAGCGAATTAAAAACAAAAAAAGCAAAAGACCCTGCCTTTTGCTTTTGAACAGGTTAAACTAATTGATTTCAGTCTGCAATCATGCTTTTAGCCATATCCAGTATGGTTGTATCATCAAATGATACGATACCTCCTCCCGGTCCCTGTTCAAAATGTACACCGATTGTTTCGCCCTTGTCGAAATTTCTCCCTCCGAAGTAGTTTCTGACGGTTTCCTCGTTCAGATCCAGTGTGTCAGCAATTCTTCTCATACTACCGGAGGGTAACTGATCTTTTATCTTCCGGAGCTCATTGAATGTGATCGTTACAGCCATAATATTATAGGATTAAAAGTTAATAATACTGATTTGTAATATTTTCAAATATACGAAAAATTATTGTCAAAT
>CAZWUB010000111.1:0-1682 GCA_964637415.1 uncultured Rikenellaceae bacterium | reverse complement strand
CTTATTGCTTCTCTTTTATCATCATTCAGGTTAAAACTGATGTTTTCAGTCAGATATTTCTGCAAGGTATTGCCTTTGATGATTCCTGAGTTACCGAACATCCTGACAACTGCGGGAATATCGGAAACGCCGGTCTTAAGAGCAGAATTGAATTCAGAAATAAATTCTTCCGGCAATTGCCTGTTTGCGGTCCAGCAGGCAAAAGTAAAGGGCAGACCGGTAAACTTATACCATTCTTCGGCCAGATCAATGCTGAAGCGGAAACTGTTCTCAAATTCGAAACACTGGTCGCCAATCAGCACAATTCCCTCATTTTGAGGAATATTTTCGAAATCAAATTTTTCAGACGTATTTATCCATCTGAATTCTTTTTTCCATAAGTTCTTTGCAAGTATCTTAACAAGATTGACCGATGACTTCGACCTGTAATCGAGGTTAATATTCTGTATCTCATCAAAAGGGCAATTACTTAAAAGCATTACGGTTCTTACTTTCCCGTAAGCTCCCAGACAGTAATCTGTAATGATATGATAATCTTTAATTCCGGGAAGTGCTGCAACCGGTATCAGACCGATGTCTGCTTTCCCGCTGATGAGCTTTGCTGCACAATCTGCGGGGTGATCTGTTGTAAGATTAACCTTCCTTTCAAATCCGGTAACTTTCATTCCATAAATGAACGGATAGGTATTGGCATATCTGACAGCCGAAATTCTTATTTTCTCAGATGACATTTCTGTTTTTGTCGTGTATTGGATTTATGGCTTATAAACGGTTTTTTTAAGAAGCTCAAAAATACTACTTTTGTATTCATCGTTTTGAGTTTAGGAAATAATTAATATCATAAACATGGACCTGAATTCTCTTACTGCCATTTCTCCTGTTGACGGAAGATACAGACAGAAAGTGAATGAACTTGACCTCTATTTTTCGGAGTTTGGACTGATCAGGTACCGGCTGATGGTCGAAGTTGAATATTTTATTGCCCTCTGCGATATCCCTTTACCTCAATTAAGCGATTTCGGAAAGGAGAACTATAAAACACTCAGGTCGATATATGAAGATTTCGGGATAAGTGATGCTGAAAAGATCAAGGAAACCGAGAAGGTTACAAATCATGATATAAAGGCAATAGAGTATTTTCTGAAAGACAGGTTCATAAGTGAAGGCTGGGGTAAATGGAGCGAATTCATACATTTCGGATTAACCTCCCAGGATATTAATAATACTGCTGTTCCACTATCAATAAAGGATGCGCTTATAAATATCTATTTCCCGCTTCTTTTTGATCTGAGGGAAGCTCTTGCCACACTGGCAGATGAATGGAAAGATATACCAATGCTGGCCAGAACGCATGGCCAGCCGGCATCACCTACAAGGCTGGGTAAGGAAATGTCGGTGTTTATTGCCCGGATTGATGAGCAACTCAAATATTTCGGACAAATACCATATTCTGCAAAATTCGGAGGGGCAACAGGAAATATGAATGCGCATAAGATTGCATATCCCGAAATTGACTGGATCACATTTGCGGATAATTTTGTTAACGGTGATCTGGGATTACAACGTTCACATCCGACAACCCAGATTGAACATTATGACAATCTTGCTGCTTTGTTCGATAATATGCGGAGAATTAATGTTATACTGATCGATCTGAGTCGTGATGTCTGGACATATATTTC
>CAZWUB010000110.1:0-11848 GCA_964637415.1 uncultured Rikenellaceae bacterium | reverse complement strand
TTCATTATTTCCTGAACCATCTTTGTTACAGTCCGGAAATCTATCTTACCGGAGCTCATCATAGGCAGTTGATTTATAACAATGAATTGCCGTGGAAGAGCTATGCTTGGCAGCTCAGTCATCATCTTTCTCAGGATCTCAGTCTTGTTAACTTCCTGGGAAACAGTTGCTACAATATATGATCCTTTCTTTTCATCAGCTATCTCGACAACACAGCAAGATACTCCTTCATGAAGATATTTTTCAAGGATATTCTCCACCTTAACAAGTGAGATCATTTCTCCGCCCACTTTGGCAAATCTCTTAAATCGTCCTGCATGCCAGAGATATCCATCCTTGTCGAAGTATCCCATATCACCCGTATTGTACCAGCCGTCATTAAGTACCTCGGCAGTAAGCTCCGGATCCTCAAAATATCCTTTCATAACAGAATCACCCTTTACAAGTATTTTCCCGGTTTCTCCTGTTTTGCATTCTTCACCTGTTTCAAAATTCTCAATTCTCACCGTCAATCCCGGTATGACTTTTCCTGTACTTCCGGGTCTGTTGAAATCGGATTTATTGACAGCTATGACAGGTGAAGTTTCTGTAGCTCCATATCCTTCGAGAAGTGTTACACCGTGTTTCTTCATATAACCATCTCTGAGGGCATCAGGGCATTTATCTGCGCCTGCAACCATTAACCTCAGGCTTTTGAAATCCCCGGGTTCTGATTTGTTGAGATAACCCCAGTAGAAACTTGGTGTTGCTACCATAATTGTCGGCTTCTCATCACGGGCTATTTTGCTGATCGTCTGGAAATCAAGAGGATTGGCATAAGTGATCATTGTCATACCATAATATAAAGGAACCCATAGATTGACTGTTAAACCGAATACATGGTAAAAGACCAGGTTTGCCAGAATAACATCTGATTCATTGATTTCTACATAGTCACCAAAACTCTTAATATTTGATGAAATATTACGGTGAGTTAGCGGCACAGCTTTAGGATCTTTTTCACTACCGCTTGTGAATAACATTACACTTGTATCATCTTCATTCCCTTTATGAATTATACTGAGGAGTAAATTAAGCGGAAGTTTGCTTTTAAGAGCAGCCTTCAGCTTATCACCTGTCGTGACACCTGCCATTATATCCTCTATCAGAACCATCCCGTCAACCAGCGGGCAGTTAATTTTCTCAAGCAGGGCTTTTGAAGTGATTATTGTTTTGAACCTGCATTTTTTCTGAGCATATTTTGCATTTGATTCGGCACCTGTTGAATAATTTATCATAACAGGTGTCCTGCCGCTCATCAATGCCCCGACTGTAGCCAGGGCACATCCGGCAGAAGTAGGGATCATTATTCCGATAAATCCCTTGTCATACTTTTCCAGTTTTGAACTCAGGATCAATGCCCCGATCAGGGCTGTTGAGTAATTAACATTCTTCCCTGTGGATTTGTCAATGATCGCCATTTTGGCCGCATGACTCTTCGCCATGCGAACGAACTGCTGGTGGAGTAACATAAGAAAGATATTAGTCAGTTTACTTTTTTAAGGTGACCAATATAAACTAATAAATTGAAAAAATAGTAAATCAGGGATCAATATTTTTCTTTTATTCGAAAAAATATTTAATCGAGGTAGTTATATATATAATTGTCTGCTAAATAATTATTGAATTAATTATTTTTCGGGAAGAGTGGCTCAGGATATAAATTCGAAAAATATATTACTTCTCTTTACTTTGTTTATATTCCTCGAGCAGCGATTGGAAGATTTCTTTTACCGACGATATCTTAGTTGCTCTGAATGCATTGCTTCCGGCAAACGCGAAGCCATGTTCGAAATTTCCCTTGAGTGCATTTATAAGTGCAATTATTATGCAATAAGGGCTTTTACTGATATCACAGGTTTTGATACATTTAAAGGGGCATTTTAAGGGTTGCTTTTTCCCTTCCTTCACCTTCCTTATGAAATCTGAAAAAATTGCTCTGCCAGGCATTCCAACGGGACTCCTGATAATTTCAATATCTTTTTCACTCGCGTTGATATATGCCTGTTTGAAGCCGGGTGAGGCATCACATTCATCGGTTGTAACAAATCTCGTACCCATCTGAACGCCGGAAGCTCCCAGTTCCATTATATTTTTGATGTCCTCACCTGTATAAATACCCCCTGCAGCGATAAGCGGAATAGGTTTGTTGTATTTCTCTTCAAATGTTTTAAGCTCATTGACTATTTCAGGTACAAGCTTTTCGAGTGTATAATTTTCATCTCCGATCTGTTCTTCCTTAAATCCAAGATGACCTCCGGCCTTGGGTCCTTCAACAATAACAGCATCGGGCAGGTAATCATAATTTGCTTTCCATTTCTCACAAAGTATTCTGGTGGCTCTGGCAGAAGAAACAATGGGTACAAGCTTTGTAATACTGTCTTTCTTTAAAAAGGAAGGCAAATCCAGCGGAAGTCCTGCACCGGCAATAATGATATCAACCCTTTCAGAAATGGAAGTTTTGATCATATCAACAAAATTGGTCATGGCAACCATAACATTGACCCCGATGATCCCCTTTGTTTTTTCTCTGGCTTTTCGTATTTCCTCCTTAAGGCCATGAATACTTGCTTCAAGGAAGTTCTCAGAAATCTCCTTGTATAGTAATCCGAGTCCGGCGCTTGATATCACTCCAACCCCTCCTTCATTCGCCACTGCTGCAGCCAATCCCGAAAGTGAAATACCCACACCCATGCCTCCCTGTATGACCGGAACAGCAATTGCAAGATCCCCGATTCTTAAGCCTTTCATTAATATGGTTTTATAATAATTAAAGGGTCAAAGGTAATGTATTGCACAGGATAACAACATAAAATTGGTTAAATATAATTAATACATTGATTTTGAGTGAAATATCAGAAACGCCGTGCATGGGGAAACGCCATGCATGGCGTTTTTACAATCAATGATTTGCTGTATTCATTATTTTCTGAACTGATATTCTTTCATTCTCATCGAGAGAATCCATCTGTTCAATGGCATTCAAGATCTTTTTCCTGAATTTCCAACAGGTCATTTGCCGGAGAGTTAACCTCCGGGCAAACTCATAAGTAGACAGCTCTTCTTTCCCTTTGCAAACATTGTAAGCTATATAGAATGCCTTATGGAGAGGGAACTTACAGTTATGAAAGATCGTACCTGAAGTGGCTGATTCTTCAGTTTTACATTTTGTGCATCTCCTTGAATAAGGCGTTTTACCCGCACAATAATTATCATGTCCGCATTTATGACAGGTAAATCCATTCTCCCATTTTACTTCTGCAAGGAATTCCAGACACTTTTCGTCGCTGTTAAACAGTTCATTTATATGTTCTTCCGATAATTCCTTTTTAAAAATTGTTCCCATGACCACTGTTTGTGGTTACAAATTTAAAAAAAAATAGTGATATTAAAAAGATTTAGGTGATACTATTGCGATTTAAATATTTTTATTATTATCTTTGTACCGGAATTTAAAAAAGGTTAAAAGAATCAGGAAATAAAACAAACCCTTAGACAGATATCAGTACAAATGAATTACGAATCTATAGATAAAAGATACGGTCAGCTTGCAGAATCAACATGCTGCCTTTCCTGCGGAGGAGCAATTAACTATGCAGCCGCCACGAAAGGTGAAATATGTGTTGACCTGGGCAGCGGTCGTGGAACTGATGTTCTCAGGCTTGCTGAAACAGTAGGGAATAATGGATTTGTTTATGGGATTGATATTTCTGATGGAATGCTGCAGAAAGCAAGGAATACTGCTGAAAGGCTGGGTGTTCAAAATGTTGAATTCATTAAAAGTACTCTTGAACAGATAAACCTGCCTGGCGGGAAAGCCGACCTTGTAATATCAAATTGCACCATCAATCATGCCTCAGACAAACAGGTTGTATGGAATGAAATATTCAGAATACTTAAAAAAGGAGGACGGTTTGTAGTAAGTGATATCTATTCCACTGAACCTGTGCCTGAAGAATACAAAAACGATCCGGTTGCTGTTTCAGAATGCTGGGCAGGATCGGTAACAAGGGAAGAATATCTTGACCAACTCCGGAGTGCAGGATTCCTGAATATTGAGATCATTGAGGAATCGTCGCCTTACGAAAAAGGAAAGATCCGGGTAGCGAGTTGGACAATAGCCGGCTATAAACAATAATTCAAATACATTTGTTATAGATGAATATTAACAAATAAATATAAAAACAATGAAAAAGTATATCCCGATTTTAACTATTTTGTTTACTTTGGTATTCAGTGAATGTAAGGCTGATAATCCCGCTGATCCCGGGACAAAAAGTACAGCAGACAACAGTGTTATTCAACTTTCGGATGATGGATTTAAAAAAATGATCTTCAATTATGAAGTTAATAAAGAATGGAAGTTTGAAGGAAATAAACCTGCTATAATTGATTTTTATGCTGACTGGTGCGCTCCGTGCAGACAGCTTTCTCCAATTGTGGAGGAGATAGCAAAAGAATATAAAGGCAGAATAAATGTCTATAAAGTAGATACGGAAAAAGAAAAACTTCTGGCTCAAAAACTGGGGATTACGGGATTACCAACCCTTTTGTTCATTCCTGCAAAGGGGAATCCCCAGGTTACAATGGGCGCTCTTCCGAAAGAAGATCTGCTTAATGCAATAAATGAAATTTTATTAATCAAATAATAAATAAAGAAAATGAAAAGTCTGATTAAAAACAAAGTGAATAAGGTCAAAGCAAAAGTAGCACAGTGCTGTGCAAAGATATCAAAGACAGTAGCTGGTTGTCATGACTGATCAGCAAGGCGCTGATCAGGATAAATTTTTACATCCCTGATAAATCAGTGGGCAGATTCAGAATGAAAGGAAAACAGTGAAATTTTCAAAGTATAATATTTTTTCAAAGATCAGGGATTCTGAAAATCATTTCATTGTTAATCTGCTCTCAGGCAGTGCAGATATACTTGATAATTCAGATGCGGCCAGGATAGTTGCAATCCGGCAGGGTGAAGGATGTGCCGATATAGCCTTTTTCGATGAACTTACCGAAAAAGGCTATATCACTGATGAATCAGAGGAAGCACGGGAATACCGGAAAAAGTATCTCGATTTTATCGATTCAAGAGAAAAGGATGAGATACAGATATTCTTTGTGCCCAATTACAGCTGCAATTTTGCCTGCTCTTATTGCTACCAGGACCAATATCAGAATTCAGGGAGTGAGCTTAAAAAGGAGGTGATTGATGCTTTCTTTAATTATATGAAAAAGGAATTCACATCCAGACGAAAATACATTACAATTTTTGGAGGTGAGCCTTTGCTTAACAGTCCCCGGCAGAAAGAAATAATTGATTACATTGTTGGCAAAGCCGTTGAAGCAGATCTTTCACTGTGTTTTGTGACAAACGGATATTACCTCGAAGAGTATGTACCTGTTTTAAAGAAAGGAAAGATAAGAGAGATACAGGTGACGCTTGACGGAACAGCATCAGTACATGATAACAGAAGATTCCTGAAAGGGGGAGGACCCACATTCGAAAAAATTGTTCAAGGTATTGATGCCTGCCTGAATTCGGATATAGATGTTAATCTTCGTGTTGTAATTGACAGGGAAAATATTGATAATCTGCCTGACCTGGCCAGTTTTGCAATTGATAAGGGGTGGACAAAAAACACTAATTTCAAGACTCAGATCGGAAGGAACTATGAGCTTCATCACTGCCAGTCATCCCCCGATAAACTCTTTGACAGGGTTTCTCTCTACGAAAGTCTTTTTGATCTGATAAAGAAAAATCCTCATATTACTGAATTCCATAAACCTTCATATTCAATCTCAAAATTCCTTTTCGAGAACGGTGAACTTCCTGATCCTCTTTTCGATTCCTGTCCCGCATGTAAAACCGAATGGGCTTTTGATCATACCGGAAATATTTATTCATGTACGGCAACTGTCGGGAAGACTGATGAATCACTCGGAACATTTTATCCTGAAGTTACAAGGAAGGACACTATAATCGAACAATGGGAGTCGAGAGATGTTACTTCAATCCGGGAATGTAAAGAATGTTCCCTTCAACTTGCCTGCGGAGGAGGATGCGGCTCGGTTGCAAAAAACAGAACCGGCAGTATAAGTTCTCCTGACTGCAGACCGGTCAAGGAATTATTGGAACTCGGGTTCTCAGCATATTTTAATAATGGGACTGATTAGAGGCGCAGGGGCGCAATGGCACAAGAAGGGCGCAATGGCGCAATGGCGCAAAGGCACAAGGGTAAGAAGGTACAAAGGCACAACGGTGCAAGGGTACAACGGTATGACGGTATAATTCTGCTCATACAATGAATTTTAATAATTACGGAAAAATGAAAGAAATCACTTCATCAGAATTTGAAAACGAGGTATTAGGAGCCGGTAAGGTAATTCTTGATTTTTATTCAAGCGAATGTCCTCCCTGTGATGCGCTTGCATCAAAATTTGAGGATCTTTCGAAACTATATGGCGACGATATTAAATTCCTTAAAATATTCCGCCAGCAAAACAGAGAGCTTGCCGAAAAGCTTAGTGTTAAATCATCCCCTACACTGCTTTTTTTTAATAATGGTGTGGAAGCGGCAGGCAGACTGACAGGTGGTATAAAACGAAGTGAAATAATTAAGAACCTCGACAGTATGCTTACTGCCGACAGGGTAAATGAGATACGATCACGCATCAAACCGTCAGTTTCAGAATTTGATGTAATAATTCTTGGAGCAGGTCCGGGAGGACTTACAGCCGGATTATACCTGTGCCAGTCTAAAGTAAACACCGTACTTATTGATATTGCTCTTCCCGGCGGGCATGTTTCAACAACACATGAAGTATCTAACTACCCTGGATTTATTGAACCTCAGGCGGGGTATATGTTGTCGCACAGCATGAGCGAGCAGACAAAAATGTGCGGAACTGTTTACAAGGTGGCTGTTGATGTTACAAAGGTTGACCTTGAGAAAAAGGAGGTGGTCATTGATGAATATGAAACGGTAAAAGCAAAGAGAATAATTATTGCCACGGGAACAACGCCAAACCTTACCGGAGCGCCCGGCGAGAAAGAACTTAAGGGAAAAGGGATCTCCTATTGCGCTACCTGCGATGCAAAATATTTCAATGACAAGGATGTAATTGTTGTAGGTGGAGGTAATTCTGCCGTGGAGGAATCTGAATTTATTACGAGGTTTGCGAAAAAGCTTTCAATTATCCATCAGTTTGACAAGCTCACTGCAAATAAGCAGGCCCAGGATAAGGTCTTAAAAAATCCGAAAATTTCAATACTTTTTGATAATGAGCCAAGAACATTTCTCAAAGAGGGTGATAAAATAATAACCGAAGTTGAAAATGTGAAAACAAAAGAGCGTCAGAAGCTTGTAAGTGATGGTGTCTTCATTTTTATAGGAATGAAACCTAATATAAATATGTTCAGGGATAAACTTGAACTTGATCAGTGGGGCTACATCAAAACCAATGAGGATATGAAGACCAACATTCCCGGTGTATATGCTGTCGGAGATGTGATCAGCAAAAAATACCGCCAGATAACGACCGCAGTCGCTGATGGCACAATAGCTGCAATGTCGATTGCCAAAGAACTGGATTAGAGATCAGATTTTAAACTGCAGAAAAATAAATTAAATCCAGCGTAGGAAAATATAAATAACTGTTTCTAATCATAAAAATCAATTGAAAAGAATTAACAGTATTAACATTTTAAATTTTATGGTTATGAAAACAAAACTTTTTATTACAGCAGCAGCCTTAATAGTTTTTACAGCGCTTGCAGGTGCCCAGGATAAGGCAGCAAATCAGGATCAGCAAAATACTACAAATAACAGAGGTGTTGCATGGGTTGATGCAAACAATGATGGTATATGCGATAATTTGGATGCCCCCAGATCAGGAAATTTCAAAGGAAGAGGGCAGGGCAATATGAGAGGTGGCGGACAGGGACAGGGTCAGAGAATGGGCATGGGCCGCAGGGGAATGGGACCGTGCGGTATGGGACAGGGGCAAGGCCAGGGCCAGGGCAATGGCATGAATTACGTCGATGCCAATAAGAACGGAATCTGCGATTTCCGTGAAACTCCCGTTAAAAAGTAAGATGTCTGACATTTAATCCTTGTGAAATGAAAACAATAATTAAAGGCACTCTTATTGGTTCCCTCCTGGGAATGTCTCTCCTTACGCCTGGTGCATGTTCAAAAAATAACAGTTCTTTTGAGGATGACGGTAAGGTGAATATAATAGAAGTCGCAGACGACGGTACAACTACTCTCATTGCAGCCAGACTTGCTCTTGCAGCTTCGGATGACTTTACATTCAGTGATAAGGAGCTCGAAATGCTCCTCCACATGAAGGAGGAAGAAAAGCTTGCAAGGGATGTATATTCAGCTCTTTATGAGAAATGGAAGATCCCTGTGTTTTCGAATATCTCACGGTCAGAAAACACCCACATGAATGCAGTTCTTTTTCTTCTTAAGAATTATGGCGAAGAATACACCGGGATTGAAGAAGCCGGGAAATTCACCAGCCCTGAATTTCAACAACTTTATGACAGGCTTATTACCTCAGGTTCAGAATCGCTTGCAGGAGCCTTTAAAACAGGAGCCCTGATAGAGGACCTGGATATCAAAGACCTGATGGACTACCTTAACGAGGTTACAAATGATAATATAATTATGGTCTTTGAAAACCTTACCAAGGGATCCAGAAATCATCTGAGGGCTTTCAACAGACAGCTTGTCAGACTTGGGATAACATATACACCTGAATATATAAGCCAGGAAGAATATGATAATATCATTAGTTCTCCTCATGAAGCAGGTAACGTATACCAGAGAGGCAGATATGGAAGGCCTTACAGGGGCGGTTGGTAGAATTCTCTTGTCTAAAATGAATATGTTAACACTTTAAAATAAAAGTCGGCTGTTTTTTAAACATCCGGCTTTTTATTTTGTTAAATGTGATTAAATTTCATTCATTCTTCATCGATCTGCGTATAATATTGCCAGAACAAAACATTAACATCATGAAGTTAAAAAGAAATATCGCTGTGAGCGAATCAGGATTCCTTTTTGATCCTACAAACGGAGAGTCATATTCCCTTAATGAACAGGGGCTCGAAATACTTAACCTTTTAAAGGAAAGTAAATCTGATTCCGATATAACATCCTATATGACTGAAAATTATGATATCCCGACGGATGAATTTGAAAAATATTATCTCGATTTTATGGGATTGCTGAGACAGTTTAAACTTCTTGAGGATGAGCAGTAAAAGAAAACTGACTGTAGCAGTCACAGGGCTTAACAATACTGATAATCCGGGACCGGGAATACCGGTGATCAGAGCTCTGAGGGAATCGGAAGATTTTGACGTAAGGATAATCGGACTGGCCTATGAAAATCTGGAGCCGGGAATTTATATGCATGATCTTGTCGATAAAACTTACCGTGTTCCGTATCCTTCAGAAGGATCGGAAGTACTTGTTAAAAGGGTACTTGAGATCAGCAAAATAGAGAAGTTTGATGTCCTGATCCCGAATTTCGATGCCGAACTGAGGGCTTTTATGAACGCCCGGAAAAGACTTGCTGATTCAGGAATCCATACCTTCCTCCCTGAACTGGATATTTTTGAGGAAAGGAACAAAAATAATCTTCCTGAATTCGGCAAAAAATATAATATAAAAGTTCCTGAAGGTAAGCCTGTTGCCAATCTGGACGAACTGAGGGACATAAAAGAAGATTTCGACTACCCGGTTGTTATCAAGGGGAAATTTTACGACGCTTATATTGCAAATAACTTTGATCAGGCGTCGATGTATTTCCATAAGATCGCTGCAAAATGGGGATTACCGGTAATCATACAGGAATATATCAGCGGTACTGAGGTAAATGTTGTGGCCCTTGGAGATGGTAATGGCAATACTGTAGGTGCTGTCCCTATGCGAAAGCTTTACATTACAGATAAGGGGAAGGCATGGGCCGGAATAACACTTGATGATGAAAGAATGCTCGATCTCACCCACCGGCTTATAAGATCCACCAGATGGAGAGGAGGGATGGAACTGGAACTCATCCGGTCGGATAATGACGATTTTTATCTTATTGAAATTAATCCTCGTATCCCTGCATGGGTTTATCTGGCTGTCGGAGCAGGACAAAATCTGCCTGAAGCTATGGTAAAACTGGCTTTGGGTATGGAAGTAAAACCTTTCACTACATATAAAAAAGGTGTCATCTTTGTCAGGTACTCTTTTGATCTGATTACAAACATTAATGAATTTGAGAAACTGTCAATATCAGGAATATTATAAAATATTATTTCAATGAAAAAACCATTTGAAAGACCATTAATAAAAAAGATAAGGGCAGGGATGCCCTCAAAATTCGGAATGAGTGTTCAGAATGATCCTGTCACTCATATTGACGATACACCTGTTGCAGATATTGTAAAACAGTACGGATCACCTGTATTCGTTATTTCTGAAAAAAGTATCCGCGAAACTTTCAGGGAGGCAAAGAGAGCTTTTGAAACACGATATCCGAGAGTACAGTTTGCATGGTCATATAAAACAAACTACCTTGATGCCGTCTGTAAAATTTTTCATCAGGAAGGATCCTGGGCTGAAGTGGTATCGGGTTTTGAATATGAGAAAGCTATCAGGAATAAAGTTCCTGGTTCTCAGATAATTTTTAACGGGCCGGGTAAATCACCTGAAGAGATAAGTATTGCAATAGAAAATGATTCATTCATTCATATTGACCATTTCGATGAACTTTACACGATCCTTGATATAACCAGGAAGACTGGCAAAAAGGCGAAGGTTGCAATAAGGGTTAATATGGATACTGGTATTTATCCAATGTGGGACAGGTTTGGCTTCAACTATGAGAATGGTGAAGCATGGGATGCCATCAACAGGATAATGATGAATGACAATCTCGACCTTGTCGGATTACACACGCATATTGGTACTTATATTCTTTCAACCGATGCCTACAGGATAGCAATGTCGAAGCTTGCAGATCTGGCATACAGGACAGACAAGAAACATAATAAAACAATAAAATATATTGATATCGGAGGAGGATTTGCTTCAAAGAACACTCTGAAAGGGGCATATTACCAGGGACAAGATGTAGTGCCAGGATTTGATGAATATGCTGAAGCTATAACTTCTGCTCTTGTCAACTCTGAAATAAATCCTTCAAAATTGCCGATGCTTATTCTGGAGACAGGAAGGGCACTCATTGACGAGGCCGGTTATCTTCTTGGTACTGTCCTTGCCAACAAAAGGCTTTCTGACGGCCGGAGATCAACAATTGCAGATACGGGGGTGAATATGCTCTTCACTTCGTTCTGGTACGATCATGAGCTTCATCCTGCAAGACCAACATCCGACCATCTTGAGGAGACAACAATTTATGGTCCTCTATGCATGAACATCGATGTGGTACGCAATGCAATCGCCTTCCCGCTTTTGAAAAAAGGCGATAATTTCGTCATCAAAAGGGTAGGGGCCTATAATATGACACAGTGGATGCAGTTCATTACATACAGGCCTAAAATAGTTCTCATAGATCTGAAGAATAAACTCCATGTGATCCGGGATTCGGAAAACCTCCAGATCGTGACAGGACCGGAAAATCTTCCGGAACACTTATTATAATACATCAAGGCATACACCCATAGATAAATATGGTAACATTAATAAGGTTAACTTTCATTACACAGAGTTACACAGAGAAGTCACAGAGAACCACAGAGTTAAGAAATAAGATCTCTGTGGACCTCTGTGGATCTCAGTGGATCTCT
>CAZWUB010000109.1:9757-11880 GCA_964637415.1 uncultured Rikenellaceae bacterium | reverse complement strand
CTGACCATATCTTCAGTAACATAATACCAGGGTCTGAGATCTGCAAGCTCTATTGCACCAATAAGTACATCAGCTGACCTTAACGCTTTTTTCAGTACCTGGGGATGAAAAACTGATGTATGAAGTCTTTGTCCCATCAGCACTTCAAACTTTTTAAGACGCTGAAGTGATTTGTCAAAGATCTTTACCTGTGCCCCCAGTCCCAGGGCAGCTCTTGCAGCATATTCACCGGCAGTGTTTGCCCCGAGGATGATAACTTCGGTTGGAGGGATACCGGTTATCCCGCCAAGCATCACCCCTTTGCCTCCATGATGATTACTGAGATAATCTGAAGCCAGCATTATTGAAGTCACTCCGCTTATTTCGCTCATCGATTCGATAACAGGCATAATTCCGTTGTTGTCGCGGATCTTCTCAAAAGCTATTGCGGTAACTTTTTTCCTTATGAGACCGGCCAGAGTCTCTTCACCTAGCTTAAGGACATTCAGGTACGACATAACAACCTGATTACCTTTTAGATATTCAGTCTCTTTTGCTGTGAAAGGAGCAACCTTGATTACAACGTCTGATCCATAAACCCTTGCCGGTGATTCAGAGATTATTGCACCATTTTCACTGTAATCCTTGTCTGAATAATTTGCACCGCTTCCGGCGCCTTTCTGAACCACTACTTCATTATCCGATTCAACAAGCAGGTTAACTGCCTCAGGAGTGAGAGCAACCCGTTTTTCGTCATCTTTAAGATCGCAGGGAATGCCGATCGAGATTCTCCTGGATCTTACCCTGGTTTCAAGGTGTTCTTCTTTCGGCATCAGGGCGCTGTTCCCCAGATTTACTTTTCCGCTCTTGTTTTTTTCGTTCATATCAGGGGTTACGTTGTTTCATCAAAGGTATAAAAATTGAGATAAGGAGCCAAACATATAACTCAGGTTACCTCAAGGTATCGCTCCTCCTTTTCTCCCACAGTAATTCTTATTTTATAAGTTTCAGGAGGAAGGATCTCTTCGATAAGTTCAGGCCATTCCATGAAGCAGTATGACCCAGATGCAAAATACTCCTCAATCCCGAAATCAAATACCTCTTCCTGTTTTTTTATCCTGTAAAAATCAATGTGATATAATGTTTCTCCATCCTTTGTAAGGTATTCATTTACAAGTGTAAAGGATGGACTGGCTGTCTGGCTCACAGCTCCCAGCTCCCTGCAGATTGCTTTGATAATTGTCGTTTTCCCCGATCCCATAGGGCCATAGAAGGCAAGCAACTTTTTTCCCTTCGAAAGTGTTAAAAGCAGTTTTACAACTTCCGGGATCTTACTTGTATTTCTGAGGATGATCTTCATTTATTTACAGGTTCCAGCAGGGCTACAGGAAGCAGCATTTCCTGCATCGATACGCCGCCATGCTGAAAAGTATCCCTGTAGTAACCGGCATAATAGTTAAAATTATTCTGGTAGACGAGATAATCCTTGTTAATTGCAAAAATATACCTGCTTGTTATATTTGATTTTGGCAGGAAGGCGGTGGCCGGATCCCTGACCTCGAAGACATCGCCGGCATTGTAATTCAGGTTCCTGCCCATCTTGTAACGAAGGTTAGCCGATGTTTTCCTGTCGCCTATTATTTTTACAGGGTTCTGGACCCTTATTGTCCCGTGGTCGGTGCTGAAAACAACTTTTACAGGATGAGAAGCCAGCATGTTCAGCAGTTCAAATAAAGATGAATGAATGAACCACGACCTTACCAGGCTCCTGTAAGCAGGCTCATCGCTCGCAAGATCGCGGATCACATTAATCTCTGTCCGTGCATGAGAAAGTATATCGACAAAATTGAATACAAGGATATTAATATCGTTCTCAAGCATCTGCCTTACCTTATCATTAAGTTTTTTACCCTCCTGACCGCTGCTGATTTTATGATACGACCATTTGTAATTCAGTTTTTTCCTTGCTAGCTGGCTTTTAAAAAGCTCTTCCTCAAATGTATTCTTGCCTTCTTCTTCGTCGTCACCGATCCAGTATTCGGGCATCATATTCGCTATCTGCAGGGGCATAAGTCCTGAGAATATCGCGTTCCGGCTGAACTGTGTTGAAGTAGGGAGTATGCTGTAATAAATATCTTCTTCAA
>CAZWUB010000109.1:0-9657 GCA_964637415.1 uncultured Rikenellaceae bacterium | reverse complement strand
TCCTGCATTCCGGGGTCTGATGATTTTTCAAGTTCATTTTCCCAGAAAACTATTTTCCGGTATAGTTCCGCCCAGTCGGCCGGTGTTGAGGCCGAAGAGATCATATTGCCGATACGGCTGAATTCAAGACGGTAATCAGTTGTTGTCTTCTCGGTGACAAGCCTCTTCTGATCGAGGATTTTTTTTATTGCAAGAAGGATCTGATTTGGTTTGACAGGCTTGATAAGATAATACTCTATTGCAGATCCTATTGCTGCCTCCATTATATCTTCCTCCTCGCTCTTTGTGATCATCACAACAGGTATATCAGGCCTTACTTCCCTTATGTGACGGAGGGTTTCAATTCCGCTCATCCCGGGCATATTCTCATCAAGGAATATGAGATCGTAGGAAGTCTGCTTAACGAGATCAATTGTATCGTTCCCGTTTGAACATGTGTCTATTTCGTAACCTTTGTCCCTGAGGAAAATGATGTGAGGCTTCAGCGCCTCAACCTCATCATCTGTCCATAGGATCTTTATCTTTCTCATCAGCAGGCTTATTCCGGAAGAAAATTTTCTTTGAAAAACAAAAGATATCTTTCCGGGTTTTTATCTTCACTGAGAATCTTAAGATTGGAATTGTTTATTATAAATGTGAACATTTTTGCCCCGGAAGAATTCCGTATCAGTTTTTCCGTCGCAAAGGTACTATAATAATCCAAGGCTTGCGAATAGTTCATGAATCCCGATACCGTGATCATAATATATTTCTTATCGGTAACAGTCCCTTCGGTCCTGTAATTATTATTTGTGTAGTTATCGATATTGTAACTTATAACATCGAAAGTTGCCAGGTTTATGTTAAATGCAGGATCGGCTATGATGAGGGCGAAGACATGTGATCCTGTCGTATCAGCAACGAACAGTTCCCTTGCGATCACTGTTTCCTCTTCGATTTTCAGTTCAGGGATTTTTTCATTGAGGAAGGCGATTATCTCACCTGCTTTTTTACTTTCAGGGCTTTCAGGCCACTCTTTGATAAGTTTATTCAGCTCATCCTTAAATGTACGTTCGTCAGTAATCCGTGCCAGGGAATAAGCTTTCAGAAGCATGAATTTCGGAGCCAGTGAGCTCTTATCATATTTTTTCATTGCCTCGTCAATAAGAGAAATTGCGCCCGTGAAATTCTCAAGTGTATATTCATTATAAGCCTGAGCATAGGTCTCTTCAGACAATTTCATTTCGGCATGTTTTTTCTCATAATAATCCGGGTCGGATAAGATTTTCGAATATTCTGTTGACGGGAATCTCTCAAGAAGTCTTTGCCTGTAAGTCTCAGCCATTGCGCTGTTTGACTGCTGGTTTATTTTGTAGAGAGTGTACAGGGCCTCAGGAACAAGTTCATGTTCAGGGAATCGTCTGAGGAGATTCTCCAGAGATTCGGTTGCCCTGACATTATCCCCGATCTTATCGGAATATGCAAGGCCTGCATCGAGGTATGCAAAGGCAATCCGTTCATTTGATACAGCCATCAGTGAATCGGTCAGAGGCAGGTTTTTAAGATAGAATTCAGGTTTCTTATTGTCGAGTAAAGCCTTTGCAGTGTCAGTCCCGGCCTGCTGTCGGTTCTCCTCAGCCCCTTCTCCGTTCTGGGAAGGAGAAACCGTAGCCTTATTTGCCCTTCTCCAGTTATCTGTCAGCTTCCTGTCGCCATAACGCCGTCTGAATTCGGTTCTTCCGAAAGTAAGCGCTGACTGGTTATAGAAATACCATTTCCCTTCCTGCTCAATATTCCCCTGGAAACGTCTCTCATTCTCATAATACTGCCCCATGTTGAACCTGTCGGAATAATCTGAAGAGGCACCCTCAGCTTCGGCTTTTGTTACTTCATTTATTATGTTCGTTATAAAAGCATTCCTTTCGGATTCCGGCATTGTTGCAACCTTCTGAAGGCTATCCTCGGTCTGGATTATTACAAGTTGTGAGACAACAGCATTAAGATTCTCCGATTTGGCTTTAAGTGAAAGATAATCGGGATGCTTCTGATCGAGGAAATAGACAGTACTGTCATAATATTTCCCGGCACTCATGAAGTCAGGCTTCTTATAATAATGATCAGCCAGGGCCAGATATGACCTGCCTTTCTGGTTCTGGTTAGAAGAAGATGATGATACTGATTTCCTGAAATATCCGAGCGCCTCTTCTTCATTCCCGGCTTTCATCGACAAATTGGCCAGTGAGTAATAGATCTGATCCTGAAAGTCGGTGTTCTTTGAATCCTTAAGCATTTTTTCGAGCTCTTTGCGGATCTCGGCGGGATTTCCGGAATTTACATCGAATACTCCGGCAATATTTATCCTTGCATTGAATTCAACGTCGTAAGGCGGATTCATTTTAACTACCTTCCTGTACAGCGAAGTGGCTGTTGCCGCATTCCCTTCGAGTTCATTTAGCTGGGCCAGCAGATAAGTAAGTCTGTAACGGGTTCTTTTGCCTGAAACATATTCAAGGGCTTTACCCAAAGGATCAATTGCATCGGCATATCTTTTTTGTTTTATGAAAAGATCAGCCATTGTTGTATAATACATCCCCTTCAAAGGCCGGGATGATTCGCTTTCAATATCTATCTCATTAAGGATGCGGTAAGAATCGGTATATTTTTCTGTTTCATTGAAAAGCCTTGAAAGCCAGATTGAGGCTTCCTTTTTGATCATCGGGTCATTAGCCTCAGTGATCGAGTAGTTCAGGACAGCTGTTCCCTCATTATATTCATGCTTGTAAAAACGTGCTACACCTATCAGCAGATAACTGTCATCGACCCATTCATTATATTCTTTTCTGTTAAGCAGATCGGTTTCGGCAGGAGGCTGTCTCTTTTTATCCTTCACCTCAGGCCGGGCTGTTATCGATTTAAGGGAGATAAGCTTTGATGCCTTAAGGATGGCCTGATCCATATCTGAATTGCACAGGGATGCCGTTGACGGATCACTGAATTCAAAGACTCTCAGCAGTTCGGCATAATCATCAGTATATCCGTTGGTTACCTTAAGTATCCCTGATTTGAAGCTTTCATTGCCGTTGAAGTAGATATTGTATCTGGCTGTCAGCCCATGATAGAACCTCGTAGTGCCGGTATTTTTTTCAACCGAGCAACCTACCGGGATCAGGATCAGGCCGATGATTGCCAGAAATTTATATACGGCTTTCAGTGAAGACAATAGATGACTTTTAATACTATAAACTGACTTAAGCTGAGTATAGTATTTCAAAGGTAATTAAAATTGGTCAGTTGTTTCTTTCAGGCGGAAATAACTCTTTTTATTTCCGGGACCTCTTTCATTATTGCCTGTTCAACTCCGGCTTTCAGTGTCTGCATTGCATAGGGGCATCCATGGCATGCGCCTGTAAGCTTTACTTTGACCTCCATATCATCGTTAACATCAATTAATTCAATATCGCCGCCATCCGACTGAAGATATGGTCTTACCCTGTTAAGTGCTTTTATAACACGTTCTTTTAAGGTTGTTGTATCTGACATGACTATTTTTCTTATTTAAATTAATTATAAATAGTCGGCAAAATTACTATTTTTTCCTTTTAGTACAAAATTGAAAGATGGCTTTTAAAACAGGATGCCGCTGTTTTCGTCATTGTGGCACCCGGCCAGGTCTCGTATTTTTTTGAAAAGTGACGCGTGAAAATACAATTCAATACGACACCGGAGGTGTCATCAACCAATCGCCCGGGTATCACACCGGGTACGGATGACACACAATGTCAACAACCCTGGAAGGGTTGCCTTCAAAAAATATACACCACAGGTGATACAGTGGTAATTTGATGGCAACCCCATCCGGGGTTGGGTTAACTATGATACCTTCTAACCGGGGTGACACCCGGGCTATTTGAAGTCCATGCCTCCGGCATGGCTTGGTTTCTACCACCTTACCTTTACCCGGGATGTAATCTGTGCTGTCACGTTGGATGTCGCAAAAACCTCCTGTCATCATTTTATACCAAAATCCCTGCCTAAACAGCCTCTTGGGCAGGAAAAATATCGGGACACCTGAAATGAGCATAAAATTTAACCTAATGCAATGTCATACAAAATCTTAAGAAATAACAATAAGGAGGGCGACGAAAACAGAAAATCGAAATTTGATTTTAAAAACAGGATGCCGGGTGAATCCTGATTTATTCAGGGATTGCCGATTAATTCAATATATTAATAGGTTATTCTAAATCGAATGGATCAATTTCTGCAGAAGGGTCCCAGAATTTCTCCCTGAAATCAATAACCTTATCGTTTTCGACAACAATACCCTCATTTGCGAGAAGCTGTTCCATTGTTGTTGAATTTCCGAAGTGATGTTTTCCCGTTAGGAGGCCCTGATGATTCACAACCCTGTGTGCCGGGATGAAAACGGTAAAATGTTGCCCTATTTTATGGTAATGAAGGGGCGAAAGATGGAAGTAATCAGTACTTAGAGTTAGCTGAAATTTTGAATACTTCATCTGTTTTTATTAACTTTAAGCAATCAAGGCGCTCCGGGTGCCGCTCTGACTTTAATGCAAGACATATTGATGTTTTTCTCAAAGCAAAAATCCACTTTTCAATTCAAATCGTCATGCTTCAACAAAGTGCTGTAAGTGCGATTATTTCATAATTTCATAGAACAAACTCTATAATATAATGCCCAGTAGTGACAAAAATGACTAAAAGAAATATCTGGAATTCTCATATATTTGTTTTAATTTCGGAATGATTTTCGATTAGTTAAATATTGATCTAGGTCCGTGCATTAAAAAAAAAGGCACTTGGTTTTCCATAGGAAGATATTCTAAAATCAATGTTTTCTGTAGACAGTATTATTAACCAATTAACCTGATATAGATTTGTTAAATTAAATTACTGGTTATAAATGATTTAATAGAATATAAAAATATTTATTTAACTTAAAATCAAATATTTATGTCATAGTTTAACAAAATAATTCTTTATTGAATAAAATAGTTTATTAAAGTAGAGCTTAATTAGCATTTACAATAAGAAGTAACATATTAAACATTTTATTTTTACTTTTCAAAATGAAGTATTCTGCGCGACATTACATTAGCCTATCTTCTATTATTATTACCAGCGTAATTTTCCCTCTGAATTCTTGTAAGGATAAACCGCCGGATCCAGGTTGTCCTCTTTTCGGTAAGGCAATAGATATTGTCCCACCTTACAGAGACCCAATATGTCATCCTTCCGGAAAAATAATCGGGTACAATTATACTCCTATTAAGGAAATAAAATACCATTATGGATATAACTGTCCCTTCGAGGCGCAGTATATATATGACAATAAAAACTCCGGGTTCTGGATAATGGATTCCGATGGACAGAATCAAAGACGAGTCTTGCCATATCGGTTGAATTGTCCTTCCTGGAGTCCGGATGGGAACTGGATTACTTTCTCAAATAGAAATATTTATAAGATGCCATTCGACGGAGAATGCTTCGATACAACATCAATAATCCAACTGACTTTTTCAGGTTATGATTTTTTACCTTCATGGAGCCCTGATGGCAATTATATAGCATACGACAATACAGAATGTGGCTCGGCAGCAACTCCCATTCCTCCAAACTCATGTGGAATTTTAATCATGGAGGAAGATGGCAATAATAAATCTTTTGTAGCCAGAGGCAGGCTTCCGTATTGGGGCAGTAGTGAGGATACTATTTATTACATGATGCGTTATTATGATTTAATTAATAAGCAAGAGAACAAAATCATTGATACTAAAGAAATGAGTTTTACCCTTGAACCTTCTCCATCATTTAATTCTCAAAAAACCAAAATCTTTTTCCTCGGAAGATTCAATAATGTTCCAAACCCGATTAAGCTTTATTCAGTTGATCCTTCCGGATATAATTTTAAACTCGCATCAAACGACCCGATATTATACTTTTCATTTATGCCGGATGGCAGAATAGTTTATTTGTATTTTGACGGCACGTGCATAGATGAAGAAAAAGGGACATTATGGATTATGGATGAAAATGGTCTGAACAAACATCAATTAACTTATAATGACTTTATTACTTCTATTTATTAATTCAATTAATATTTAAAGCTATGAAAAAGTCTTTAATTGTTTTGTTAATTATCTTGGGTCAGATGCCATTATTCGCCCAGAGGAATCCCTATAATGAAATATTAGTTTATTTCAATACCGGAGTTTCCCAAGAAACACGAATGATAAGCGGTCAATTAAAAAAGATTGCGAATTTGTATTCAGAGAGCTTAAAGGAAAATCTTGCAAAAATAGGTATTGAAGAATCAATGATTGAGGTTGCAATGCCCAATTTTATTCAGGCGGATACCATTAAAACTTTTCAGGACGGAACAAAATTACGTCAACCTGATATGACAAAGCTTTTTAGGGTTACACCTCATTCGAAAAAGGATATTATTCAGACTATAGGTAAATTAAGTGAATTGCCACAAGTCGGATATGCACACCAGAATGGGAAGGTGGCTTCCTGCCTTACTCCCAATGATGAATATTTTGAGGAGCAATGGAATCTATATAATCCCATTACTCCAGGAGCAGACATTCATACATTAGGGGCCTGGGATACTTACACTGGTAACCTAAATAATATAATAGGAATAATTGATTGGGGAGTCGATGGTGATCATGAAGATTTGAACGCTAAAATTTCCGGAGGTGACACCGGATACTCCATAGATGACCCTAACCATGGTACTCATGTGGCTGGTATAGCTGCTGCCGAATCAAACAATAACCAGGGAATTTCAGGAGTTGACTGGAATGCCAGAATTCATAGTAAAAGAGTTGATATTTGCTTGGATGATGCTGACCTTTATGAATCAATCATTGCTGCAATTAATTACAGCTCAAATGTTAAAGTTATAAATAATAGTTGGGAGTGCATTTACGAAGATCGCTCGCCTGGGAGATACTCATATACAATTGGACTTGCATTTGCTGCAATATACAATGCAAACAGGACGCCTGTAGCGGCAATGGGAAACCGTTAAGATATATACCCTGGAGTTATTTCTGTACCAGCAGCTTATGAAAATGTTATTAGTGTCGGAGCAAGCGATAATATTGATCATATTGCCTTTTTTTCTAGAACCGGAAACCATATTGATGTTGTAGCTCCAGGTGTTAATATTACATCTACATTTCCAGATGATGATTATGATGAATTATCTGGTACTTCAATGGCAACCCCGCATGTAAGCGGTCTGGCTTCATTATTGGTGGGATATAATTCAAGTCTTACAGTTAATGATATTAGTAATATAATCAATCTTTCGGTAGATGATATTAATTATCCAGACGATGACCAAATTGAAGAAGGATTTGATGTAAAAAGCGGGCATGGTAGAATAAATGCTGAAAGAGCATTAAGTTATTTAACTGCTCCCTACTCTATTAATCAGTGGTCGAGCTCAAATGGTACTGATTATGGCACGTCAGGAGCAACAATGGTTTTAGTGGGAATCCCCAACCTTAATAATGGCCTTTACATTGTGGTAAAACATGAAGTAAGAAAAAGTGCTACTTTTCCTACATCATTCTACAACATTATTGGAGCATGGGGAAGAGGAGTAAATACTAATGGATTTAGTACAAATAATCCTAACTACGGAATGGGATTTTGTGAAGTAGTTCCTGGCACTCTAACTAATACTGGTGCAACACTTAGAACTTATGTATATCAAGTCTATACGTATCCAAATTGTGTGTATTTAGGATACTATCCTACTACACCTTCAAATGTAACTTTTGCATATACAGTCTTGGGTATTGTTAATCCAACTATATCAGGCCCCACACTCATTTGCTCCTCTCCCAATTCTACATTTACCCTTAGCAATCGTCCTACAGGCACGACAGTAACTTGGCGAAAAAGCAACAACCTCACCTATGTTAGTGGACAAGGAACTGATAATTACACAGTTAATGCCTTGTCATCAGGTCCAGGTTGGATCAGACCAACAGTATATTTCGGGTCCGATTCTTTAACCTTACCACAATATATACTCTGGGTTGGAACTCCTCAGTTTAATATATCAGGTCCATATGAAGGATGTCCTAATGTTCAATACACTTTCGAAGCAATCCCAAAACCTTATTCAAATCCTAGCTATGATTATAGTTGGGCAATCTATCCAAATGATGGATATATTTCTACATCTAATGGGGGGAGATATGCATATATAACTTTTTACAGTGTTTATTCAGTGGCCGGATATGACGTTAAAGTTAGAGCACAAAATACCTGTGGTTTAGGAGATTATAGCATAGGTAACATCTGGATTCATGAATGCTATGATTTTCTGTTATCACCAAATCCGGCTTCAGAAATACTTACTATAACTAAAATAGAATCTGAATCAAATAATAGTAATTCAAAAAAAGTTGTACACAATGATGAGAGCATTATTTACACCATACGTATACTTGATTCTTCTGGAGGAATACATTATGCAACAAAAAAATCAGGAAGTAGTTTTAGTATCCCTATTAGCAGCTTAAAAAATGGCAACTATATTGTTCAGATTGTAAATGGGGGAAACAGAATTAATAAACAATTGGTAATCAAGCACTAAATTTGACTGATATGAAAATGTTGAATTTAAAATCCTCAAAGACTACATTTATTTTTATAATTATTTGGTTAATTGGTTTCTGTATTTCCTGTCAAGGCTCTTTATAAATTTGAGGATATTTTCTGCATTATTTGATTCAATAGTTTTAACAGTGATTTCACATGTATGGACCGCCAACACAGCGATCAGTGACACTGTCCCATATCTTTTATATGTTGGTGTTTGTCGCCTGGGGTTTCCCGTCCGTAAAGGCAAACCGGGTTATGTCCTATCAAGCGCCTGTATCTGAGTTTTTTCATATACGCCAATCACAATGGCGTTTTCTGGCGGATTGAAATAAAGTCCTACAATATTTACCCACATTGCAGCTTTAGGTTTGCAATGAGCTGATATTATGGGCTATCATTTTTAAAAATTTCGGCAGGGGGGACTACGGATTTTTTTCTCACGAAAGGAGCATATTTATATTTTAGCAGGTCGTAAATTTTCTTTACTTCTTTTGTAGGTTCGGTACATTGACGTATAGAAATGGTTTCATTCTTTATATTGACCAGACTTGTGGTTACACATTTTTGGGTGTTCATTGTCCGCACTATTTCGCGCCAGTCGGAGTTTATTCCTTGCTGTTTCAATTGGTAGCGTATGGTTGCCACTAACCAATATGCCAACATTCCTAAATGCAGGTGTGCCATGGCGGCACTATCTGTTTTATGATAAATGGGGCGCAGGTCAAGGTCGGTTTTTAGGACTCTGAAGGTGTATTCTATTTCTCTGATAATGTTGTATATAGCCCAAAGAGTTTTCTCTTCGGTTCCTTTCAATGAGATACGTAAAAAGTAAATCCCGGCCTGTTTGTCGGGGTCTTCGCCTGTTTTGTATCGGCAGCTTATTTTTGTTGCAGTACCATTACCGTCATCTCCAATGCCACGATGCGGGCATCGTTGCGTTTCACTTTACTTAGACCAAATTTGGCTATTCGGCTCCTTGTCATACGGCCTTCAAAATATGTATTGGTCAAATCGTACAGGATAATT
>CAZWUB010000108.1:0-11916 GCA_964637415.1 uncultured Rikenellaceae bacterium | reverse complement strand
AGAAAGGAGGTGTACACATGCGAAGATAATCTTTTTCAGTGACCACGGTTGCTGCCTGTGAAATGATAAAACAGGAAAATAAACTGAATTCTTAAACTATTAAATTTATTATTATTTTATTATGAAAAAATTAAAGAAATTGCAGATAAATCATGAAAAGTTGATGAAAAACGAGGAACTTCTCAGATTAAGAGGAGGATATGAGGATTGTCATTGTATATGCTATAGTAGAGGTCCGTTAGAACAGCCAGTTGGTGCTATGGCTGCAACAAACGAATCTGAATGTGACGAAATGTGTGATCTCATTGATTGTGATGGAAATTGGAATTGTGGTCCAACATGGTAAAAAAATGTTAAGAAATTTTCTTTATAGTTACATGAATTGAATATTCTGATCACAAATAAACAAATGAAGAGGCTGCGCAATCAATGCGAAAGCCTCTTCTTAATCATGGAATAACAATCAGTTGATATTATTAACCATTCCCTGATCAGAATTATGAAAACAAATGAAAATAATTTATTTTTAACTGTTTAATTACAAATCAGGAAAGTTACTTATACCTGATTAATTTATATAGTACGAATATTATACTTCTCCAATGAGATCATCATGGTTGTTAATTCTGATTTTACTTACATTTTCCTGCAAAACAAAAGATAATGATCTTTATGTATTTGATCCAGGGTATCTTACTGATAATAAAATCACATTAACCGATATTGCTGATGACATTTCATATATTGCCCTGGATAACAGCTATCTGATAAGTCTGATTTACAAATGTTCTTTTATAAATAATTCAATATACTTATCGGCAAAAGATATTGGTATTTTGGTATTTAATCATGAAGGAAAAATATTAAGAAAAATAGGGGCCATTGGTCGTGGTCCTGGTGAATATACCCTTTGCACAGAATTTAAAGTCGATGATAAACGGGGAACGGTTTATGTAAAGGATAGTGGTAACATAATTAAAGTCTATTCCGGGTCTGGTAATTTTCTGAGAAGCATTTCTGCCGGTGAATATGGAGGTAATATTGATTTAATTGAGTTCCAAAATTCATCTTTAATTGCCTTTAACTTTCTTCAATTTGGTAATGCCAAATATAACTGGATCATTATGGATACCCTGGGCAACTTAATTAAAACTAAAGAAAGAGGAATACCAATATTTACGAGTAACTGGCTTGGAGAAAGTGGGAGCTATAAATTTAAAAATAGTATCTTTTACTGGGATCAATATAATGATACAGTTTTTTCAATTTTACCTGATCTAAACTATCGGGCCTCTTTCATAATAAATCCCGGAGAACACAGATTGCCTAGAGCAAACTTTAATCCGGAAGGGAAATTAAGTCAGTATATGCTTATCAGATCCATACTTGAAACAAACCACTATATAATCATCAGGTATTCATTTAATAAGAAAGGAATCATTGCATTGATTGAAAAAAACGGCAGGGGATCATATTTATCTTACTGGGAAACAACTGACATTGGTGGCATAATAAATGATCTTGACGGTGGTACAAAGTTTTTTCCTAAAAGTTATTTTTCAGAAAATGATAATGAATACTTATTAGGGTTGGTGCATCCTTATTACCTTAAAAACTACATATCAACCAATGAATTCAAAAACTCAATTCCTAAATATCCTGAAAAGAAAAAAGAACTTGAGAAACTGGCAAACAGTCTTAAGGAGAATGACAATCCGGTTTTGATGCTGGTGAGATTGAAAGAGTGAACGAACAACCAGGGACAAGCAGCTCAGGGCTCCCTCCTTCGCTAAAGCTCCGGAGGGCAAAGCAGGGCTCCCTCCTTCATTTTATTTCGGAGGACAAAGAAAACTCCGTTGGTCCAACCAGAATGCCGAAAAGAAGAGCGTAATTATGCTCTGGTTGTCCGGTTTTGACCGATATTTACCCAAAATTACCGATTATTACCAGTTTTTTCCTGCCAATATTACTCAACAATTTCATAAATTTATCTAAAACATTAATCAGCTTTTATACTAAGATTAATGATAAAGAGGAATGTTAGCAAAAAGTGCTATTAACCAGGTATAAAAGAGCAGAGAGCCATAAAGCAGACTATTTATTTTAGGGAAGCCTCAGAAAAAATTATAAACATAATGAAGATTAGCTCAATTATAGTCACTTTTAACGCATCGAGATGGATAAATAAATGTTTTGGTAGTTTATTAAATTCTTCAGTTCCTCTTCATATAATTGCTATTGACAATGGCTCAACAGACGGTACGACTGATATTCTTCGAAATAATTACCCATTATCTGAGATAATAGAGACAGGTCAAAACCTGGGATTTAGTAAGGCAAATAATATTGGATTAAAGATAATCTTGGGTAAAAACTTTGACTTTGTATTTTTATTGAATCAGGATGCCTGGGTTGAAAAAGACACAATAAAAAAATTATTGGATATCTTTATAAATTATCCTGATGCCGGTATTGTTTCACCGATGCATTTAAATGGCAATCGCACAGGATTCGATTATTTGTTTTCAGGATATCTTTCCACTAAAAACACTCCGGGAATAATTTATGATTTATACTTAAATAACTTAAAGGAATGTTACAAAACCAACTTTGTAAATGCTGCTGCCTGGTTAATTAGCACAAAATGTATTGAGAAAGTTGGAGTATTTGATACTTCGCTTTTTTGTCATTATGGAGAAGATGATAATTACTGTAATCGAGTCAGATATCATAATTTAAGCATCTATTTAGCAACAGGTACAACTATTTGTCACGATCGTGAAAACCGTAACAATTCAAGATCAATAATATTCGAAAAACAGAATGCAAGATTATATCAAAAAATTTATTATTCAAATCCTTTTCTTGATGATCAGGTTATTGACAACCAGATTACCTTATTACGAAAGAATTATATAAATGGGACTCTAAAATATTTCCTGGGATTGAATTTTATAAACTTACAAAAATATAGAAAACAGATCAGGGAAGAGCTGGAATTATTTCGAGCTATTAGAAAAAGTAGAGCATTATATCAGGATAACCCTTGTAAATGGCTTAGTTAAATAAATATTTTGTAAATCGACATTAAGAATGCCTCATCAATAAAAATCCGAAAATTATTGTTGCCAAATATTACATAATAACAATTATAACTTATACCTGTATTGTTTTCAACCGGAAGAATGGAGAGATAAATTTCGGTTAATGTCTTGATGCAAATTTTAAAGGCCATAATATTATGAGACCAAGTTCAAATTTAACTCAAAAAAAGATCCTGGTTACAGGTTGTGCCGGTTTCATTGGATTCCATTTATGTAAGAGACTTTTAGAGAATGGCCTCGTTGTTACGGGAGTGGATAATTTAAATAATTATTACGATATCAAATTAAAACAAAGCAGGTTAGAACAGCTAGGAATGGAAACCAGATTTAAAGAACAACAAAGAAGTCAGCAGTTTCAGTTTTTCAAACATGATATCTTAAATAAAAAAGCTATTAGTAAGCTTTTTGAGAAAGAAAGATTCCGTTATGTAATACACCTGGCTGCGCAGGCAGGTGTAAGACATTCTCTCCGGAATCCTCAATTATACCTCAATAACAATATTCAAGGTTTTTTTAATATTTTGGAATCATGTAAAGTAGTTCCACCTGATCATCTTATATTTGCTTCTTCGAGTTCAGTTTACGGAATAAACAAGAATATACCATTTTCGACCAGCCACAATACTGATCATCCTGTTCGGATAATCCATTAAGGATTATTGATCCTTCTGCTTTTTCTGATTCTTTTATTTTATTAATGGTCACAATAATCTTCTGAAGTTTTACGAACATTGGGAATGCTCTAAATAGCCACAAATGGTCGTTAACCTTCCAGATATTGGTATTGAATGATTTTTTCATCGATCACGAAACAATAATTAATAAGAATTTTTAGGTATGTTATGAGCAAATTTGAAAATTATGGTTCCATATATTTTATGAAAGCCTTTGTAAATACAGTGGCTTAAATGTTAAAAAAAAGTTAAATTTGTTAATCTCAGGGTAACAAATAACCATCAATTCGGATTAAACAAAAAAAATATGGACAATAAGAGACACCTGATTGCATTGTAAATCTTAGTGTGATATGTTTTGTGCCTGATTTTATGGGAGATACATTTTAAAAGACCGTTAAAAAAGAAGTTAATTATTTAGTATTATTTTCAAAGAAAATATTCAGCATTTAACTAATTGATTGGATTATACTATCCTATTTAGTCAATTCTTAATTTTAAAGAAATGGAACGAAAAACTGATTCTTCAAGGGGATTTATCAACAAGAAAGTTAAAACCCGGGCAGAAATAGCCTCCGAATATGGTATCACAGTAAAAACTTTGAAGCATTCCCTAAAGAATAAGGGTATCATACTTCCAACGGGTTGTTTGTTCCCATATGACTGTCAAAGGATTTACGAAGCATTAGGACCTCCATCAGAATTTCAATCCGGTGTTGAAGTTACCAAAAAGGAATAAAGTGAACAAACCAGTTTTTTTAATTAAGAATAGTTGCAATAAACAGGTTATAATATTATGTGATCAACAACAATTAACCACTTTACAATTACGGCATATTACATTCTATTATTCGGCCCCTAAACTAAATTTTTGATTTTTGGTACTTGATTATTAGTATATTATTTGTTTTGTCCGTTTTCTGCCGATTTTTGCCGATTTTTACCGGTTTTGTCCTGTTTTTCCCTATGTTTCATTATGTCTATGTAAAATTCTTTTCTGAAATTAGTTAGCAGGATAATTTTGATTATGGAGATCAAAAATCACATAAAGACTAACGATAAAAACTCTTATTTAAAAAGTACTGTTGAAAGCCTTCAACGGATTGTTGATTTTCTTATATCGAACAATGATAGTTGTAGCAATCAGGGTTTGTTGAATGGCAGAATGGGGCTGGCAATTTTTTTTTATCAATATTATCGTTATGCGGGGGATAAGATCTATAAGGACTTTGCAGATAGACTTATTGACGAGATTTATGAAAATATCAATTCTCAGATTTCAGCTGACTTTGAATCTGGTCTGATGGGCATAGGTTGGGGTATAGAATATCTGGTTAAGAATAATTTCATTGAAGCTGAAACAGATGAAACTCTGGCTGAAGTTGATAGTATTATATACAAATCAATGATACAAAGTCCGGTTCTGATCTGTAATAGTAATGACTTTTTTGGATATGGGTTATATTTCCTGTCAAGACTAAAAATTGGAGAACACTACGATAACGATCTTAACAACTTAATAAAAAAGCAGATACTTATCTATTTAATTGATGAATGTGAGAGATTATTAATATATAAGAGATACATCGATTTCTATATCAGGGCTTTAAGTTTACGTACTATTAATTCTTTACTATTTTTTCTTCTTGAAATGCACAGACTGAATTTATTCCCTGTTAAAGTAACAAGACTCTTAAATCATATGCCAAAAGAAATTGAGATTTCAATTTCAATGAATAACGATCAGGTTGAATATTATGTTTTAGAGAATTTAATGAAAAGTGTTTATCCTCTTATTAATATTGATGAATATAAAGATAAATATGAAGGTTGTATCAAACTTGTTACCGGTATTTTAAATGGAATTTCAATGGACAATAAAATTTTGATAAACATAAATTCATTACTATCCTGGTACAAGTTAATGTATTCGCCATATTTATTTACTAATACATTCAAAGTTGAATTTAGTGAGAATTCTTCAAAGATCCTTAGTTTGTCAAAACAGGAAGACTGGGATAGCTGGTTTTCAAAGACTAAAATACACTTTGGATTGGCAGGCATTGGGTTAGATTTACTCTGAAAAAATGAATCGTTTCCCCTTGATATCAGTAGTTATGCCAGCATATAATAGTGAAAGATATGTAGGAGAGGCTATAAAAAGCATTTTAAACCAGACCTTTAATGACTTTGAACTTATTGTAATTAATGATGGATCAACAGATAACACACTGGAAGTAATTCAGTCTTTCAGTGATCAAAGGATCAAACTTATTGATAATGTTACTAATATGGGTAATACAATTGCCCGGAACAAAGGCTGTGAAAGAGCAAGTGGTAAATATATCTGTGCAATGGATTCGGATGATGTTTCAACATTGAACCGACTGGAAATTCAATTCAAATATATGGAAGATAACCCGGATGTCGGGTTATCAGGAGGTGGATTCAGAATATACGAAAAGGAAGAAGATATTTTTTTAATGGAAGCTGACTATGAAGAAATAAAAGTTATGCTTTTGCGAAGCTTTTGTTTCCGGCATTCTGCACTGATTTTCAGGAACAGTCTATTAAAGAAATATAATTTGAAGTATAATGAGAAATATAAACTTGCACAGGATTATGATTTAGTCATGAATTGTTCAAGGTATTTCCCGATAACAAATATCCCTGTGGATTTGTATCATTATCGCATTCATGATAACCAGATTTCCTGGAAATATCGCCCGGAACAGATTTCTGCAGTTAATGAGATCCGCCTGAACCAATTAAGATACATCGGAATTGAACCTGATACTCATGAAATAGAATTGCATTTCAATTTACTTAATAAAACACCGATTGAATTCAACGAAAGCGCAAATGTTAATAGATGGATTGATAAGGTTATTAAAAAGAACAAAGAGAAGAAATATTTTAATCAGGAAAAACTTGAATTATTCTTTGATGCACTTCTGACAGAACAACCTTTCTGTAATAAGAAAAAGAGAGAAATTTTATCGTTTAAAATAGAAAGTAAAGAAAAAATAAAGGCCGACCTGAGGGATGTCACATTTCTTATCATTTTGAAGATTGATTCAGATGAACAGATTGAGAACACGAATACAGTTGTAAGATATTTAACAAAGAACTTTAGAACAACTATTATAATATTGGAAGCAGATGAATTTCAACATTATTTTCCTGAAATTGAATCTGATGAAGTAAAATATGATTTTGTTAAAGATAGTTGTGTCGGCCTGCAGAAAAACAGGTGGATAAACTATCTGTTCCCTGAAATTAAAACACCATTATTTTCAGTTTGGGATATTGATACGATAGTCCCTGAAAAACAGGTAATTGATGGTATTAACATACTGAGATCGGGTAACTCAGTAATGAATCTGCCTTATGACGGAAGGATCTGTTATTGCGATAAGCTGATGAGTAATATTTTCCGGCGAACATTGAGTATGGACCAGTTACAGAAATATAAATCCGCATTTGAGTTGTATGAAGGATGGAATTCATGTGGGTCAGTTTTTTTTGCTGACAAAAAAAGATACATTGAAGCTGGCACTGAGAATGAAAAGATACTTAACAGTAGGATAGCTGATGAAGAAAGAGTTAAAAGACTGGAGGTATCTGGCTTATTGATTTCCCGCTTAGGAGGACCAGTATTCAAACTTTGGCAGCCCGGGATGACAAGACGTATTATTATTAGTACTGAGGCTGAAATAAATGACAGAAAGGAATTTTTAAAGACTTGTTCAATGGTTCATTGATGTTAAGTTAATTAAACAAACAAGAATCTGAATTAAGGAATTCTATACGAAGGACGTTAGTTAAGTAAGTGGCGGGGTTATTATGAATGAACTACTGATCAGATAATTGTTAAGAAATGTTATTCTAAGCTAATGTTGGCATGGTATTCTTTTATTTGGATTATGCTAATAATCAAACTGTAAAATTGATATTTCGTATTCTGACTTCAACATTATAAGAACATGAAAAGAATCAATGAAGAAAACACTGTATCTGTGCTTCAAAGAGCAATAAAACATTTCCGAATACCTGTAACAGCGGGTGTCGTTAAAGAAGCGTTAAAAGCTCATTCCCATTATCCATCTTTTAAAAGTATCTGTGATGTTCTGAATGAATGGAATATAGAAAACTACCCTTTGAAGTACCAGCCGGAAGAACTAAAGGATATTGCACCTCCTTATTTAGTGCATTTCAACCATGGAGGAGGGCAATTGGCTTTTGTTACCAAAGTGGGTAAAGAATTTGTTACCTATTATAATTCGTATGACAATCAACGATCAGCAAGATTTGATGAATTCATTTCAAAATGCTCGGGAGCGGTAATAATTCTAAATCCTGATAAGGGATCTGGTGATAAGGATTACAGGAATAAACGACAGGGTGAGATTATCAGTAATGCAATCCTGCCTGTAACTATACTTGCATTTATTATTTTCATTGTTCTGATTCTTGCTGAGTCATTTGCATCAGAGAATATTTTGATTGATAGTATGATAAGTATTTTGTTCTTTACAAAGACTGCAGGAATAGTTCTTTCCGTTCTTTTAATTCTTCATGAGTTTGAAGTTCGTTTATCGTTAACAGAGAAGCTCTGCCATTTAAACAGAGCCATAAACTGTAATACGGTTTTAAATGACAAAGCTTCAAAAGTATTCGGTTGGTTTGGCTGGGCTGATACCGGTTTTGTATATTTTGCAGGGGGATTCTTGTTTTTATTGCTGAATTCAAATGAACAGGATCTTTCCCTATTAGCCATCCTGTCTGCCTTGTCAATACCTTATCCTCTGTTTTCGATTTATTATCAGGGATTTGTTCTCAAGAAATGGTGCCCGATGTGCCTGGGGGTACAGCTGATATTGATCGTTGAGTTTATTTTACTGTTACCCCGATTTTCTCGATTCAGTTTTGCTTTTAACACTTTATCAGACCTTATTCTGACATTCCTTGTTACCGGGATCATCTACACTTTGTTTATGCTGTTCACAAGGGAGAAAATGTCAAATGAAATGCATTATTATAAATATCTGGGATTTAAGAAAAACCCAGATATTTTGAAACTGCTTTTAATGAATCATACGCACTATGAAATACGTTTATCAGAAAACAGTCTGGTTTTTGGTAACAGGAAAGCTTCAATTAAAATAACAGCTTTCCTAAGTCTTCATTGTTCTCACTGTGCAAGGGCTTTTGAGAAGATCAGGGATATGCTTAATGATGAAGAAGATATTCTTATCAATCTTGTACTAATGACATCTGAAAATAAAATGCTAACCACCCTTTATAATTATAACAGGCAAGGTAATAATGTGGAATCATTAGAACTATTGGAGCAATGGTTTAATGCGGATCCATATTCCAGGTCAAGGATAACTGAAGGTCTTTGTATTCCGGAGGATATTGAAATCTCAGGTAAGATCAGTGAAGAAAACGGAAGTCTTTTTAAAGAATGTAATGTCTTGGGGACTCCGACCTTTTTCATAAATGGTTACAAGCTTCCGTCTCTGTATGAAATTGATGATATCAGGTATTTCAGAGAGATATTTAATGAGAAAAAGGAATCTCAAATTCAGATAAATCCTGTTAACTAAATAACAATAAATAAATTTTCCGGTATTAATGGACTCATTTGTATTAAATTTGAAAGAGAAGGGCAGGGGGTTTGCCCTGTGCTCTGAGCATACAGCCCCTGCCCCGACCTTTCTCTAACAGAAAGGGTTTTGCCTATGCGAATATAAAGATTTTCCGCGACTCCGGTAGCGCCCTTGTGAAATGATAAATCAGGGGAATTGGAAATTTTTAATTAAACTTAAAAAATTATCATTATGAAAAAACTTAATAAGCTCGAGATTAATCCGAAAAAGTTAATGAAAAATGAGGAATTATTGATTTTAAGAGGAGGATATCAGGGAGGCAATATCTATTGCCTTTGCAATTGTACTTTAATTCCGTTAGCTTGGTGGAAATGCTATTCTTCAGTTTTCGAAATGGAAAACGATATAGATATAAAATGTGGCGGAGTTGGAGGTTGCAGTTGTAGTGATTATTTATGTTAATTGAGTTCTGAGGTCTCTAAAATGATAATACAAATGCTTATTTGATGGAAAATCATCAAATAAGCATTAAAAATTCACTCTGGTATTTGATCTATAAATATTCACTTGTCTCAATTTATGATGAAACCCACATGTTTTCCAAACACAAACACGATTGAATATAATTTCATCAACATGTGGGTTCCATCATACCATTAAAATCAAAATTATATTATGATGAAAAAGCTATTTGTTCAATTTTTCTTATTCTTTATTGCCGGCTGGTGTTGCAGCATTTTTTGCCAGCAAATCCCGGTTTTAGATTTGTCTTTTGCAATTAAACACCCGGAGGAAATTACTCTGAATAACTTTGTAGAATCGATCACATATATACCTCTTGAAACCACTTATGACTGTCTCGTCGATAAGAATCCTAAAGTTTTTGTAACCAAAGAATACATAATAACAATTACAACTTATACATGTCTTGTGTTTAACCGGAAGAATGGAGAATTTATCCGTGAAATCAGACATTATGGCCGGGGGCCTGGTGAGTATCAATCAACCAGGGGTTTATTTAATTACAATATACTTGCATATTACTTTAAGAATCAGAATGGAGATCTGGTCAAGTATACAATGGATGGGGTTTTCAGGGGAAATATCAGGATACCTGGATATAATGATAGTTTCAACTCTACTTCCTATCCAATGAATTTTTCTTTTCTTAATGATTCAGTTATAGTATGTGATTTTTTGATTGCCACCGGTACTGAATCAAATGCCTTAATGATATTTGATGAAAAAGGGAAAGTATTCAAGCTGTTTCCGAATAAGAACATTCAGGATACTAAACAAAAATATACTTTAAGAACTGGTGAAACAAGTTTTTACCATTTTAACGATAATCTATTCTTTCAGAATATGTACAATGATACTGTTTTCAGGATCGACCTTAACAAAATAACTCCATATTTTATTCTAAACCGTGGTCAACACAGCCCTCCTTTTGAATCAAAATGGTGGCTATTCGAAAAACAACTACAATCAAATTTCATTTCCCAGCCACAATATTTTGAAAATAAACGTTTTATCTCATTTAATTTTTATATTGGAAGGAATAAATTTTTTGCTCTGTATGATAAACCTTCTGAAATACTTAAAGTATCTGAAAACAAAACAGGAATTAAGAACGATCTTGATGGATTCATGAATATCACATTCGACCTGATGAATTTAGAAGGAGAATTAATAGGCCTCATTCAAGCAAATGAGTTGGTAAATTTGATGGAAAAGAATCCTGAAAAAAATAATGTACTGAAGCCTGAATTACAGAAATTAAGAAATATCAAAATGGAGGATAATCCGGTGATTGTGATAGCAAAATACAGGGAATAAAAAGAATTCTAATGCCGGTATTTGTGGTTGATAAAAATCAACGTGATTGACATGATAGTACTTTCGGGATCAAGGGATTTATTTCTTAGTAGATCTAAAAAGAAGGGCAAAGGAAAAATGGCAGAGAGCAGGGGGCAAAAACTAAAAAATCATGTTGCTGCCAACGCATTTAGAAGTTCACGTCCGAAATATCCTGAAAAGAAACAGAAGCTTGAAAAGCTTGCAAACAGCCTGAAAGAAACAGATAATCCTGTACTGGTACTGATAAGTTTGAAATAGTAAAAGATATGCGTGAATTTCCACTTTTCAAGCAACTCGATTCAATGGATTGCGGTCCATCCTGCCTGCGGATGGTCGCAAAATTTTATGGGAAATCTTACACTTTACAATCACTCCGTTCCAAATCTTTCATAACAAAGTCGGGTGTTTCGATGCTCGGTATCAGCGATGCTGCAGAAAGCATCGGCTTTCGTACCCGAGGTTACCGCCTTGCCTGGGAACAGCTTCGCGATGAGGTTCCGCTTCCCTGTTTAGTCCACTGGAACCAGCGTCACTTCGTAGTAGTCTATAAAATCAAAAGGCGGAGGGCAGGGGGCAGAGAGCAGGGGGAAAGGAGTCATGCAAGTCGTGCAGGTCTTGCAAGTCGTGCAAGTCAAAAACCTGACCTGCAGGACCTGCAAGACC
>CAZWUB010000107.1:0-11941 GCA_964637415.1 uncultured Rikenellaceae bacterium | reverse complement strand
GTATGGGAGCAGAACTCCAGCGCCCTATGGCACTTGCCCTGATAGGAGGGATGTCGCTGGGAACTGTTGTAAGTCTTTTCTTTATTCCGCTTGCATATTGGTTCATTTATAGCAGGAGGTGACGAATAACTTTCGCAAACAGGGGAAACTTTGAAACGAACCCGGTTCTTCAAGGTAACTGATGATGAAATTCTAAATGAAGGTGACTAAATTATGAGCAATCTAAGATATATTATTGAATTAAAACAGCCAAAAAGAAATGATTTTGGTGCACAGCTTGACGAGGTAGTCAGGTTCTTATTTATATTAAGAAATAATCCAGCCGCATTGAAAATAGATATCGACCTCTCAAAAATAAGATTTGTCTTTCCCCTTTTTGTGTTGGCGATAGCAAGTCTGTCAGAATATCTGAAGAAAAAAGGTGTAAATTTGTCAATTAAAAGCTCAAGCAACCCTGATTGCGCCTCATATCTTGAAAAAATACATTTCCCTTCGGGTATTAAACCTGATGTCTTGCCGGATTGGGTAAACGCCCTTAATCATTATCGAGGGAAGAATTATCTGCCCATAGTAAACTTTTCTTCAGACAGAAATAATGAACCCACAACTATCCGTGAAAAACTAATTTCAAAGATTAACAGTTTAATAAAAGAGAATCTCAAGCTTGATGAAAACTATGTTACTGCAGTTAGTTATTTGATCTCGGAAATCACTGATAACATTATTGAACATTCCGGAGAAGAAAGAGGTTGGCTGATGGTGCAATATTACCCATCACCTGAATATTTAGATATATGTATTATTGATACCGGAAAAACAATATTGGGATCTTATCAAGAGTATGGTTTTAAAGATGCGGAAACCGATTCTCAGGCTATAGAATCAGCTTTGGCCGGTATATCTACTAAAGATAAGGAAAGAGGCACTGGATTAAGAACCACAAATGCAATAAGTTCAATGGGTCTTCAGGGAGATTTTGCTTTATTCTCAGGGAATGCTCTGTTTTTTAGAAACAAAATTTTCTAACTTCCGGTTTCATTTCCCGGCACGTTTGTTGCGATGCGTATTAAGAAGGGGATAAAGAACTTTTCAATTTACTCATACGTTTAATAAAATAGGCATAATTGTAATTTTTTTCATACTTTTACTGAAATGAAATTGAATTTGATGAGAACACAAATTATTGACCTTAAAAAATATTTTGATCACAGCATTGCAACAAGAGTTGCTGTACAGAATATTTTTGTCTTAATCAGGAGGAATTCTGAGGAGATCATTCTTGATTTTGATCAGATCAATTTTATTTCAAGTTCTGCTTCTCATCAATTCTTCTTAGAGGAAAGAAAGCTTGAAAAGGAGAATAAGATTGTTTCATTCATAAATGTCAACAATGATGTTGAAAAGATGCTTGAATTGGCAAAAAAAGACCGTAAAAACTTATTTACAATTCAGGAAATAAAACATCAAAGTGTCACTTCCGAAGAAGATCTTTCTAAACTGCTCCTGCAGACCTGACCATATAGTCGGAGATCGTGTCTTAAATCGTTTAAGACGATGATAAAAGCAATATAAATCTCATTAAACACAACGTCATTGAGGTGTTTCAGTATATGTATTATGAGTTCTGTAATTAACAGATTATCACAAATAAAAATGCCAGGATTTTACCCTGGCATTCTTGTCGGCCCGGAGAGGATCGAAATCTCGATCCCATGATTAAGAGTCACGACTAATATATTTTTCAGATTTTATTCAGCTATTTTGGGGACTAAAAAAAATGACTGAAATAAAATGGGACTCTGTTTGAAGTAAAAGTCTTAGATAGTGATATCTATTTTTTCTTCTTTAGCTTCTCCTGTTATTTTCTTTAGCATAGTTCTGAATTCAGATGTTTCAATCAGAGGGAGTAAATAATTTGAATAATCTGTCCCTGCCGTTTGGGCTACGAGAATACCCCGGATCGATGAATAACTTACACTAAATAAAGTAATAAGTAAATCATCTGGAATATCGGCCTGTCCCTTTTCATTCTTTTTTAAAACCTCTTCAAATCCTAAAAATTTAAATTCACATTGAACTGCTGTTCCGAATAAGTTTAACGGCTCAGGACTTTCAGTCCGACATAGAAAATCTATTACTACCTTTATTGTAAGGATACCAGTTTCGTAATTAAATCCCAACTGAAAGCGTCTTCCTACACCAATCTTTTCCTCATTAAGATTCTGAAGTCCTAAAGCGTCAGGAGAATTCAGATATGAAGTTAATTTTTTAATCGAATGAAGTCCATATTGAAATCCTTTTGTGTCCATTCTATGCAGCGTTCGTTTTATTGATAAGTTTATTTTCTGAATAGTATGTTTCAGTCATTCCAAAAGACACTTCAGGATTTATAATAGAATTCTTTCCCCCTTTTATTACCTTATAGTTAATTATATTTATCAAGGTTCCATCATAGGTTTCGTAATTCATAAAAATTATAGAATTAGATGCAAATTTGTCTTTTATAACAAAATCATTTATATCAAAAAGCTTAAAATAAGGAACACGTTTGATAGCCAGACACAATTTAACAAGAGTATCCAATCTGAAATTAAGATTCTCTCCGCTGAGTATCTGAGAAATTCTTCCTTTTGATAGTCCAAGACTGTTGGCAAGACTTTTATTGGATATTTTATTCTTTTCAATGTATTCTATAAAATCACTAAATACTTTATTCTGAATCGTTTCTATCCAATATTCACTACTTTTAATTAGATCTTCTCTGGTTATCATTAATGTTTATTTTTAATGTATTCAATCTTAATTAACCTTAACTTCTTAATATCTCTTTTCTGGTTTCCTTTTTTTGACCCGAAAATTATAATATTTCCTTCTGTATCTTTAAAAAGGTAAACTCTGTATGGGTTTTTCTTTATTTCATAATCTTTTATATTATCCCCTGGTGGTCGCCCCTGTAATTCCCTGAATTTGGTTTTTGGCAGGAAATTCAGGTTTGATACTGAGTCCATTATAGCGAAAATTGACCTTAGTTTTGGTGTCTCCTTTCTATGTTCAAGCAATTCACAAAATTCATCGAATTCACATTTATGGTCAATCTCCATTTTATAAAAATTGATCCTGCCCTTGACTTGTTCAATCTTCTTTAACGTAAAGATACGCATAATAGTTTAGATATAACTAAACTTTAACATTTATTTTCAATTCTTATTAATAAATACACTTTTCTGTCATGATATTTTAATAGAACTGCTTATCAAAAGTATAAAAATATTCAAGAAATAGGCTGTTACATCTCAACGGGAAATTGTGCCGTAAATCGCTTAAAAAGAGGCAAAACAAGTAATTAAAATTGAATTTTGAGTATTTCAGATCTACTATTTGCCAGGATCTCCACAGAGAAGGAGTAGTTATTAAAGGATTCAAAAAAATTCACAAAAATTTGTAAATACGATTTTGTTATCGTATATTTGAATCGTATTGTAATTCGTATTATATGAAAGTAACAGCAATGATACCTGATGACATTATTAAAGATGTCCAGGAATATACCGATGGGAAAAACATTACAGACAGCCTCATTAAAGCTCTTTCTGATTGGCTGTATATTAAAAGGATTCAAAAATTGAATAGAGAGGTACGCAAAAACCCTTTACAGTTTGCAGATGGCTTTAATGCTGAAAAATTGCGCAATACACGGTAAATATGATTTTAGTAGATACAACTATCTGGATTGAATTCTTTAAATCAAATCCTGTTTTTTTCAATGAAATAGAATCACTGTTGGAAAACAAAAACGTGATAACTATCGAACCAGTTTTCGCAGAACTTCTTTACGGTTCAGGAAGCGATACTGAAAGGAATATAATTTTATCTTATTGGAAAATACTACCAAAAATTAAATTTCCGGAAGGTTCTTTTATTGAATCAGCAGATTTTGCTAATAAAAGGAATTATCATAATGTTGGAATTGGTTTAATTGATTCAATTCTCTCCAAAGCTGTAACAGATAATAAGCACCTTATTTGGACTTTGGATAAGAAAATACTCAATAATCTGGATGATAAACTTTTATATAAATCTCATTAAACACAACGTCATAGAGGCCTCAATTTAGGACCTTATATCTATTGATTGATCAACATTTTTGTTAATGTTTAATTAAACATATGAGGGAAATTCCATGGTTACTCTAACGGATTGTCATTACAACATGTTTAAAACCGATCAATAGTAAAGATATTTAAACTATTGAAAATCAGGATGCATTATTTATAATGAATACAAACAAGTGATTTGTTAATAATAGGCACTAAAGCGGTGTCATATTTGTGTGGTTTATGATACTTCATTAACTGAAGTTTTAATTGTATTTTTCACAAATCTTTTTAAAATGAAAACAATATTTGTAGTGATTATATTCCTGTGCGGAATTATTGGAATTACAGCTTTAAGTTGTGGGGGAGATGAAATTTTATTATCTCCTCAAAAGCAAAATGTTTCTGGAATGGTACTTGATTTTGGTAATCCTGCCGTTGACGGTTGTGGTTGGCTTATTAAGATTGATAGTGTAATATTTTCTCCAATTTCATTAGATCCGAAATTTAAAATAGATAGTCTTAAAGTGATTTTAGATTATAATATTTTGAATTCAACATGGAATTGTGGTTGGAGAGAACCAGGTTATCCTCAAATCGAGATTATAAATATTAAAAAACAATAATAAGGGAAAAATTATGAAAGTTATTAATTTAAAAATCTCTATTTGTTTTATGATAATGGTTTTGTTATTTTTAAATCCATTTATCTCAAGTATTAATGCTCAGCAACGAGTTGGGCAAATCTGGCGTTGTAATACTGCTGATAATTTAACTTCAGCTACCATTAATACCATTTCACTAGAAAGTACTACTGCCATTGATACATCTTTAAAAATCATAAATGTCTTTTTCCATATTATCCGAAGAAATGATGGATCAGGAGGATTAACAAATGATCAAGTAAATAATTGGCTTGTAACTATTTGTAATGATTATTCTGTTCACAAAATATTAATTCGAGAAACTGGCCGTTCAGGTTTAAACAATACAACTTTTTTTACTGGAATGACAGATAATAACTATTCTTCACTCATTTCTACTAATACACATAGTGATGCCATTGATATCTATCTGCTCTCTCCTACAGACACATATTCGAGAGCCTCCGGAATTCCTGGTATTGCATTAGCTGTTGGAGGAGCCTATCAAGGGACATCCGTACTAAGCCATGAATTTGGTCATTGTTTAGGTTTATATCATACTCATTCTGGTAGAGGTTGTTCAGATTTTATGAATTGTTCAGAAAATATTGATGGATCAAATTGTTCAACGTGTGGTGATTTAATATGCGATACACCAGCTGATCCTTGTTTAGCAGGGAATGTAGATGTAAATTGTAATTATATCGGTGATCCAAGTTTTGCACCAGATGTGCACAACATGATGTCTTACGCTCCGCCTGCATGTTTAAGTAATATAACTCTTGGACAAAAATTGAGAATACATGCTTCAATATTATCCAATACCACATTATTCGATACTCGAAGTAGTAAGCCTTATATCTCCGGCAATAGTCTTATCTGTTCCGCAGGAAGATACTATACTGTAAATGATGTTCCTACGGGTTTTACTGTTAGCTGGAATAAGAGTACTAATATTACATTGCCCTCAAATACAACTACTAATCCTATATTAGCCACTCCAAATGGTTCTGCTTCTGGTTGGATGCAGGCTACCGTTATTAGTTCAATATGTGGTTCTGTTACTTTAGAACAATATATTGTTTGGGTAGGGACCCCAGTTGTAAGTGTAACAGGCCCAGATGAAGGATATCCAAACATAGAATATGCGTTTCAAGCTCATACAGCTGATCCTGAACACACAGATCCGTTTTCCTATACTTGGGATATGTATCCTTATGACGGGTATATTTCTACTTCGCAAGGTGGTAATTATGCTGCTTATGGCTATTTTACATTTTATGATGTATACTCAGCTTCTGGTTATCGGGTTATGGCAAGGGCTGAAAATGACTGTGGAACAGGCGCCTATGGTGAGACAAGAATCTGGATTCACGACTATTGGAAGTTATCTCCAAATCCTGCTTCTGATATTGTAACTATAACCAGAGTAGGCTCAGATGAAAACAACACTACAGTGATAAACTCTGATGGTAAAAACGCTACCTGTGAAATTCAGATTATAGATTATAACGGGTCATTACACCTCCAAACAACAAAATCAGGAGATAGCTTTACTTTACCTGTAAGTAATTTGAAAGACGGTACCTATTTTGTGAAGATTTCAAACGGGAAGAAGACATCCAGTTTAAAATTGGTGGTCAAACATTAGGTTGTACATTCTCATAAAAAAGTGCTGTTTTTGGATATGATTTTACTTTTTTATAGGAATTAAACTAACTCTCTATAGTAATTAGGTAATCCCCATCCGAATTTCTTTAAAAGGTACTAAACTTTCTCCTTAGCTTGAGCATCAATGGCACATATATATGTGATCACCACCGCTAATCATGCCGGGATTGAACATCAATTCACTCCATATGGTATTAAGTGTTTTGACAACATAGATCTGCGGGAACTATTTTTTTTGCAACTCCTATCCTAGGGAATTATCTGTAGTTAACAGATTCTAGGAAATAAAAATGCCAGGATTTTACTCTGGCATTTTTGTCGGCCCGGAGAGGATCGAACTCTCGACCCCATGATTAAGAGTCACGTGCTCTACCAGCTGAGCTACGGGCCGGAAAAACGGCGCTAAAATACAAAATTTTATTTTCCGGATGTTCTTTCCCCTGATAAATCTCATCAGAATCTTTTAAGTGACTATATTTGAATCAGGCATAAATTACCAACCAGGGAATAACCGTCAATGATCAAGATAAAAATTATTTCCTCTGATAATCCCCGTACAATTGAAGCTGAACCGGGGAGTTCTCTTCTGGATATACTGAGGAACAATGGACTGAATATATATGCACCTTGCGGAGGCAAAGGCAAATGCGGCAAATGTATGATCACTGTAAACGTTGAAGGCAATTTTTTAGCCTGCTCATACTACCCGGTAAAAGATATTGAGATCACTTCACCTGGTAAAGATGTTGCAAATATTCTTGTGAGCCAGACTGAATTCCTTGAAAACATCCCCTTCAAAAGCAGAGATCATTTTATCGGGGATAATCCCTACGGAGTTGCTGCAGATATCGGAACCACAACCGTGGTGCTCTATTTCCTCAATATGCTAACCGGCAGAATTGAGAAGATAGCATCTTTCCTGAACCCTCAGAATATTTATGGCGCTGATGTTATTTCAAGGATCACATATTGTCAGGAACGTGAAAACGGACTTAATGACCTGAGGCAGGTAATCATAAATGCTATAAATATTGAACTGGACCGGTTCAGTTTAACGAAAGGGATAAGGCCTGCTTCATTTGAAAGAATTATTGTGGCAGGAAATACAACGATGCTTCACCTCCTCCTGGGAGAGGATCCTGTTCCAATTGCACTTGCTCCTTTCACACCAAAATTCACCGCGATGCAGGTCAGAAAGGGTGATTTGTCAGGATTAAATATTAATCCCCTTGCCGATGTAATTACCCTGCCTTGTATTTCAGCCTATGTGGGAGCGGATATAGTTGCCGGACTGGCTGTTATAAAGCCTCTTTATAAAAATTATCTTTTCCTTGATATAGGCACTAATGGAGAAATGGCTCTGGTTAGGGGAGACAGGATTTTTGCCTGTGCAACAGCTGCCGGGCCTGCATTTGAGGGTGCAAATATATCATGCGGTATGGGTGCGGTAAATGGTGCAATCTCCTATTTCTCCGGCCAGGAAAATTATCAGGTTATTGGCAATTGCAGACCGGAAGGTGTATGCGGTTCGGGAATAATAGATATTGTTGCTTTCATGCTGAGAAACGGTATGATTGATGAGACAGGTTTTTTGAAAGAAAGATTTATTTTCGGCTCTGATGAGAAGTTGGAGGTGACACAGCAGGATATTCGTGAAATCCAGCTGGCAAAATCAGCAATTTATTCAGGGATTAAGATATTACTGAACAGGGCAGATCTATCGTACAGCGATGTTGATGCGCTGTTTCTGGCCGGCGGATTCGGGAATTATATAAATATTGATTCGGCAGTGGAAATCGGTTTGTTGCCGTTTGAAATGAAGGGGAAAATATTTCCGGTTGGTAATAGTGCAGGAATTGGTACCCTTCAGTATCTGAAGTCGGATGAGTTTGAGAAAAAACTTGATACAGTACTTAATAATTCACAATATATCGAATTGTCAGATATCGAAGAGTTTACTCCTGAATTTGCGCTAAATATGAATTTTCACAAATATAAATGAGATGTTTTGCCTTGTGGATGAAAAGCGAAAAAGACTGCCGGGGGAAAAACTTACTTTATAACATGATTGATTACAGGTTTGATATCCAGAACCGGTGTGCCGTTTATTGCATCCAGACCCGTTACTTTGAGAATATTTCCTGTTCGTTCCAGGAGCCTGACGGTTGTCAATCCGATGAGACTCGGGCGGCGCGGAGAACATGAGGCAAAAACACCACGGAAGTCGCCCGAACGGGTTATTGTTTGCAATTCATATCCTGATGATCTGTGAAAGAAGAAGAGTATGTTCAGTTCTTCGAAAATCTCGATCTTATACAGACCCTCTTCAAACTCTTTATTCAGAACTATCTCTGAACACTCCTGCTTTATCTGATCAGCAGATGCCGGAGTTGCATGATCACAGCTGTTTCTTACGTATCCTATTATTTCAATTTGCATTTTAACGGTATATGGTGATTAAACGGGTAATATGAATATCTGGTCAGATTCTCTGTATATTTTTACTTTAACTTTGTAAACTCTCTCAACTAATTCTTCATTAAAAACTTCATTTCCTCCTTTTGCAACGATCCGGCCATCATCGAGAATTAAAAATTCCGGACAATATTTAAGTGCCTGGTTCAGGTCATGTATTGCCATGATTATAGTTATACCTGCCCGGCTCAGTTTGCCCAGCAGTTCAAGTACCTCATACTGGTGCCTGATATCCAGGTTTGCTGTAGGCTCATCCAGAAGGATTATTGAGGGTTGCTGTGCAAGGGCCCTGGCAATGAAAACTTTCTGCCTTTGTCCCCCGCTTAGATGATTGATGTTTTTAAGTGCAACATCAGTAAGATGAAGTTTTTCAATTATCTCTGATGTTATTAATTTATCATTGCTTTCCGGCATCCAACGGATATAAGGGTTTCTTCCCAGAAGGATGGTATCGAAAACCGTTGCTGGAAAAACAGTATTGTGGAACTGCGGCACATAAGCTATTTTTCTTGCAATATTCCTGATCGACAGATATTTTATATTATCTCCTGCTATAATTATTTCTCCTTCCTGTGGTCTGAGAATATGATTAATCAGTCGTATAAGGGTTGTTTTCCCCGATCCGTTTGGCCCCAGTATTGCAGAAAATGACCCTTTTCCGAACCTGTGTGAAATTCCTTTAATCACAGGCGAATGGTTATATGAAAAATGTATATTCCTGAGTTCTATCATTTCCATTGAGATGAACCAATGCCTTTTATTAATAAAAAGATAAAGAGCGGAGCCCCTACAATGGAAGTCAGTATTCCTACCGGCAAAACCATTGGGCTGATTACTGTGCGGGCAATTATATCGCAGCCAAGGAGGAAAACTGCACCGGTAAGCGCTGATCCCGGTATCAGGAAGCGTTCATTACTGCCAATTATCCTTCTTACAATGTGTGGGACAACCAGCCCTACAAAGGCAATAATACCGTAAAATGACACTACGGCAGCTGTACATAGCGAAGCTACTATCATCCCCATGACCCGTAATTGGGAAATATTTGTACCCAGACTATGTGCTGCTTCATCGCCTGAATCAAGGGCATTATAGTTCCATCTGTTGAAATAAAAATATATGACCGCAGGTATTACTATCACTGACTGAATGATCAGCTCTTTCCAGCCTCCTTTCGAAAGATCTCCGAAGGTCCAGAATACTATTGCTGAAAGCTGGATATCATCGGCAATATATTGTAAGCCGGTCGTCAGTGCTGTGAAAAGTGAACTGGCAATAATCCCTGTGAGGATCATATTTTCGGGAGTGGCTCCTTTTATCCGTGCTACAAGCAGAATTAAAAAACTGGCAATCAGAGACCAGAAGAAGGCAGAAGCTGTGGTCAGATACGGATTCATCAGTAGTACTGCATCAGTGCCGGCACTGTAAGTACTTCCCGTACCCATAATTATAACCGCAAAAGCTGCCCCGAAAGCAGCTGCATTGGATATTCCAAGAGTAAACGGAGACCCCAGGGGATTCCTCAGAATACTCTGCATTACAACTCCACTGATTGAAAGAGCAAATCCGCTGAGGATAGCTGCAAATATTCTGGGGAGCCGCAAATTTAAAATTATGTGACTGACTGAAACATCGCGGCCTCCTGTATCCGTACCGAAAAGATCTTTCAGGGAAATATCACTGGGACCAAGATTGATGCCGGCAAATGCGAATATGATCATCAGAAAGATAACTATCCACAGGTAGCGGATCTTTTTCCGGTTATACTCTCCATACCGTTTAAGTATCTCCGGATCACTCATTCTGTATACAGATTAGAGGATTTTTTTAAAAGGATCATAAAGTTTTTTCATTTCATCAAATACATCGGAGCCCAAAAAAAAGGTATAGATCTCCCTGCATTTTTGTTCCACGTTTATATCTTCGAAAGCTTCAGGATGAGTAACCTTGCCTATAAACCACGTATTGCAAAGTATGTTCTCATAATTTATTGTGTACCAGTTGTAAGGCAATATTGTATAAACATTTTTGTCCTTAATTGCTTTAAGTGTCCGGGATATTGCCGGCTTTTTCATATCTTCCTTCCATATTGCTGATCCCGATGAATCAAGAAAAATGTAATCCGGATCCCATATAATAAGCTGTTCAGGATCAATAAATTTATTCCCCTGGCTCCTTCGGCGTGTCCCTGCCGGACTTATCAGTGATCCTGCCGCATTTTTAACCGAAACCATCCTGAAAGGAGGATAGGAAGGTACTGTGGAAGTTATTCCGTGGGAACCACTGTATGCAACCCCTCCTATATATGCTGTTGTTGTGGGATCAAACAGGTCTTTTGTACGCATAGAACATTCCCTGATGGTTGAACTGATATAGCTTATCAGTGAATCAGCCCTTTCTTTACGGTTGAATAATTCACCGAGAAGTACCAGACTATTGTAGAAATCACCAATCTGATCATCAAGATTTCCGTATTTGAGAACAAAAACCGGTTTCCCGGTTAATTTCTGCATTTTATCTGCTTCTCCCGCATTCATATATGATGTCACTATCAGATCAATTTTGCCTGCCGCCAGTAGTTCCGTATCAAAATTATTCCCGGTACCTATGGCTTCAAGTTCTTTAAGATTTAGATTTGCAAGATTATACGGGGTTGATCTTGCCTTTTCATTTCCCTCGACGTAGCCAATCACGGATGTTAAGTCCATATAACTTAAAAGCCTTAATGTTCCCGAGCGTAAAGCTACAGCCGATCTCAGGGTATCGGGGACAATGACCTTTCTGCCCAGGGCATCTGTTACTATTCTATGTGCCGAAGTATTATTATCCATTTCACTGCATGAGGATATTGATACTGAAATCATTATCAGAATTAAAAATAATATGTTTCCGGCGCCTTTCATTTACTGGTTTAAAAATTTTGTAAAAGGTGTTACAACAGGTATAATAAAATCTTAAGATAATTTCGTAACACGATTTTTGCCAAAGGTAATAATTTTGTCTGTTTTTATTGTGGTAAGTGTTTTTAATTGATCCATCAGGATATTTCCCTGATCG
>CAZWUB010000106.1:8261-11962 GCA_964637415.1 uncultured Rikenellaceae bacterium | reverse complement strand
TCTTCTACCAGGTCATGGTTGGTATTGTAAATATGGGAACAACAGTTATTGCTTTACTGATAATAGATAAGGTCGGCAGAAAAAAGCTTGTATACTGGGGTGTCTCAGGAATGATTATCTCTCTCATACTTATAGGCTTTTACTTTATATTTGGTCAAACAGCCGGAATTTCATCCCTGTTCCTGCTCATATTCTTCCTCTTCTATATTTTCTGCTGTGCCATTTCTATATGTGCAGTGATCTTTGTTCTGCTTTCAGAAATATACCCTACACGGATCAGGGGACTTGCAATGTCAGTTGCAGGAATATCGTTATGGGTCGGGACCTACCTGATAGGACAGCTGACTCCGTGGCTTCTTGAAAATCTTACCCCCGCAGGTACATTTTTCCTTTTTGCGGGAATGTGTCTGCCTTACCTGTGGATAATGTGGAAACATGTTCCGGAAACAACCGGTAAATCACTTGAAGAGATCGAAAAATACTGGTTAATTAGCGGCCAAAAGCAGCTTTAATTCCTGCAAATTCAAATAGCCGGTAAGGTGTAGAAGTATTACGAATATCATTTTTCGTGTTACGAATATAACAAAAAAATTTATTCTGTCTTGCTCATTAAAAGTTTCCCATGCCTGATACCTTTTATACTTATAAGTTTGTCGGCCAGTTCGGTCAGTATTTTAGCCTTACCCTTTACCGCAATGATTTCCATACATATATCATGGTCCAGATGATAATGCTGGGATGATAAAATAACATCGAAGTAATCGTGCTGGATTTCATTTGCCTTTGCAATGATCTCTTTTTTATGATGATCATAGATCATTACAACAGCTCCGGCAACAATATTGTTACATTGCCACTTTTTCTCAACTATATTCTTTTCGATAAGGTATCGCAACCCCTGGGAACGATTGGCGAAATTGTTATCTTTTACATAATCATCAAGCTCTTTCAGGAGTTCTTCCTCAAGACTGACACTGAACCTGACAACACTCATAGTTACATTAATTTCTGTAAATGTAATATTTTAACCTGCAATATTCATACAGAAGATAAAAGACAAAAGTAAAAAGATAAAAGCATAGCAAACCATAAAGTAATTAAATCCTTTACAGCAGGCCGGTGTTCTGAAATTTTCTTTAATTAATATTTAAAGCAGAATAATCAGTGAAAATATCACTTCTCCTTTTCCAGCTCTTCCAAACGTTTAGTTATCTCTTCCTGTGAACGTTTGAGCCCTTCAGCCTGTGATCTGAGAAATTTTATTTCATCGGCTTTGCTCAGAGATGGCTTCCATGGATATCCGGCAATATAATCCTGACGTTCGGGTTCATAATCCCATCCTCCGCGGAAACCTCTTCCCCTGCCGAACCCTCTTCCAAAGCCAAATCTTCTGCCCATTCTCCTTCCCGGTCCTTTTGTGTATCCGGGAGTATCAAATCCATAGCAATATCCTAATGCTCTTCCGGTTCCGGGACCTTGTCCCAGTGGTCCGCTGCGATCTCCTCCTGGCATAATCTTTTGTTTTTAGTTTAACAAATGTTTATAATTTTTAATCTCTTAAAATCATAATCAAACAACCTGATTAATGATTTTATGTTCCAAAGATAAGAAATTAAATGAACATATGTTCACTTAATGGATAAATATAGGGAAAAATAAGAAAGGGAGTATGAATATGAAATTGAGAGTTTCTTTGTTAAAAATTACAGGATGCTCTGTACTGAATGAATTAGTCTTTTTTTTCGGACGAGATCATTTCATCCAGCCGTGTGATTTTGTCGGATTCGCACTCATCGCACTGTTCGACCGGGTGATCAGAAACAGTTGTATTGTGGCAATCATCACATCTGTACCAGTAATCATCGGTGACATAAGTACCCCCCCGTATAACAATTGCTTTACCCTCGACAAAGGCTTTGGCTACACTTTTACGGGCTTTTTCGTAAAGTCTTGTAAATGTGGGACGTGATATATTCATTTTTTTTGCCGCCTCCGCCTGGGTAAGATTTTCATAATCAGCAAGACGCAAAGATTCAAATTCTTCATATAACAGAATAACTGATTCAAGTTCACGCATAGGAACGCCAAATGGTTTATAACCCTCCATCATCGGCGGCATTTTAACCCTTCTGAATCTTCTCCTGTTAGGCATTATTTAAATTCGTAAATGCAAATTTAACAATTAATCGGGGGAAAAATAAACAGGACAAAGGTATATTCTATTCTGATGGAATCAGCCTCAGGATTTTCCCGGGAGTTTCTATTGAAAGGTAAATATAACCATCGGGACTCATAACAACATTTCTTACTCTGCCAACACCTTCGATCAGTTCCTCACGATGAAGGACAGAATTGTTTTTAATCACAACTCTTTCAAGATGCTTGAGAGGAAGTGATCCCAGAAGAAGATTGTGCTTCCAGTTCTTATAACGATCCCCGGTAACAAATGTCATTCCGCATGGACCTATTGATGGTATCCAGTAAAATACGGGTTGTTCCATTCCTTCTTTTTCAATGTCGGGGGTTAGAATTGTTCCGTCATAGTTAATACCATATGAAATAACAGGCCATCCGTAATTCAGTCCCGGCCTTATAATATTAAGTTCATCACCCCCTCTGGGACCATGTTCAGAGATCCACAGGTCACCTGTCACAGGATGTATACATGTCCCCTGCGGATTCCGGTGTCCGTAACTGTATATTGAAGCAATAGCTCCGGGAGTATTCGCAAAGGGATTATCCGGGGGAATAGTTCCGTCATCATTAAGACGATGAATCTTTCCGTTTGTGTTATCAAGCTTCTGTGGAAAATCAAAATGCTGGCCACGGTCACCGTTACCGAAAAATATATGTCCCTTCCCGTCGAATGCGATTTTACATCCGAAATGATAATTCCGGTCTGTTTCAGGTGTACCTTTATATATAACCTGCTGATCATAAAGGGAGTTTCCCTTCAACCTGGCTCTCATTATTGCAGTATTACCAATTGGTTTTCTGCTTTCATTATTTAATGCCGAGTATGAAAAATAAATCCATCCGTTCTTATCATATTCAGGATGAAGACAAATATCAAGCAATCCTCCCTGTCCAACTGCCATTATCGGAGGTAACCCTTCCACGGGAGGAGATAGTTTGCCTTTCGAAAAAATAAGAAGCGATCCTGATCTTTCCGAAATCAGCATGTCTCCGTTTGGCAGGAAAGCGAGGCCCCATGGCACATTAAGACCTGAAACCACTGTATCAACAACAAATTTCTGAACTTCCGATTCAACAACACCACCGGGAGTAACAGCCGGTTTCAACAGGCTTCTGTCTTCGGGAATACCTTTTTTAACATAGGCTGCAAGAGCTTCTATCTCTGTATCAGAAAAAGTAAGCTGAAATGAAGGCATCCCGATGGTCTCTATCCCGAATTTTATACTGCTGAATGCAGAAGATGTTCCTTCTTCATCCATCCAGGCTTTTTCTGCAAATTTTTCGAGTTTTGCACCATGGCATCCGGCACAATACTTTCCGTAATTATCAGCTGCACTTCCCTGACTACCTGACTGACCCGACAGATCACCCGAATGACACGCGATCGTCAGAACCAATATCCCACTGACTGCAATCAGCAGGCTCCCTGAAATAAGATGCATAATTTTCATTTTGATTTGGTTTAAGGTGTTACGGCGTTATGGCGTTATGGCGTTATGGCGTTA
>CAZWUB010000106.1:0-8161 GCA_964637415.1 uncultured Rikenellaceae bacterium | reverse complement strand
GGCGTTATGGCGTTATGGCGTTATGGCGTTACGGCGTTACGGCGTTATGGCGTTACTTCAAATAATTCACCACTTCTTCCGGTGTTTTCCTTGGTGTTGCTGCCGACACAGCATCAACGCTCTTATCGACATTACCTATACGTAATATCATCACAGGTCTGTAACCTGACGGTATCTGAAATCTTTCCCTGGCGGAATTTACTGTTCCGATCGGACCTCCATATATCCTTGCCCCCAGTCCCAGACCATGAGCTGCCACAAACATGGCTTCAGTTGCAAGTCCGCAATCAAAATCAGTCGTTGTCCCGTTTTCAGATTCAACTCCTGAAATTACAATAGCCACATTCCCGGGAACCACATTACTTATAATCTCTTTCAGTGCAGCTTCGTCCTTAATTACAGTGAACTTCCAGGGCTGAAGGTTCCTTGCGCTCGGAGCTTTAATACCGCACTTCAGAATAATATCAAGCTGCTCATCAGTTACCGGTTCAGTTGAATAAGACCTTTCCGAGTATGCTGTAAGCAAAACATTTGAAACACAGTTGTCATTATTGACCTGACCAATAATGTTTGTGATTGTAAAACATAAAATCACTATTAATCCAAATCTCATTTTCATTGTTAATCTGTTATGTGTTAGTAATAAAATTCCGGACTAAAAGATATATAAAAAAAATGCTCCGCCCAAACATTTTACAGCCCGGGCGGAGCATTTACAATTAAAAGATTATCAGAACCTGTATCCTATAGAAAGACCAAACCCTGTGTTTTTAAGATTTGTGTCATCAGTATCCATCCCCTCATATTCGGAATTTACTTTCAGCATTCCCAGCTGTGCATTTAACTGGAAAAACAAACCGGCACTCATTTCATATCCAAAAAAAATGTTTGCACCTGCATCAAATGGTCTGTAATATTCTGTAGGATTTTCAGAATCCCAATCGCCCGGATTTTTGAATTTAACATCAAAATCATAATCTCCCTGGTAACCACCTTCGGAAGTCCCCTTCCCTCCGATACCCAGAGCAAGGTATGGACCAAATCCGAGAAGCATGTGACCTTCTCCCAAAACCGGCCTGTATAGAAAATTAAGAGGCATTTCGATATAATTAAGTTTTACAATTTTTGTTATCTCATCAGGATCTGATTTGGTTGCCTGCTCTTCAACGAATGCTTTGCCTCCTTTTGTTGTAAACAGAAGTCCCGGCTGAAAATAGTAATCAGAAGCTATATGGATATTTGCATTTATACCGGCATGAAATCCAAAAACAAGCCCATTATCAATCTTCTCACCATAATAGTCCTTCCCCGTTATTGTCTGGAGATTCAATCCGCCGATTATGCCGAATCCGACCTTAGGATCATCCTGGGCTTTTATTAAAGAATTTGAAAATAAAAAAATCAATAAAAATGAAAAAAGTTTAGTTTTCATAGTTCGAATAATTTAATGTTAAAAATATTTATTAAAAAGCGATATCAGACTCATAAATACAGTACATCAACTTCAATCAAGTATCTGAAACAAAAATAATGATTAAAATTAATTTTCAATTGTTGCCAGACAAAAAGTATGATCATAAACTAAGTTTATTTTTAGAATCAAACGGGTTCTGAGAATGGCGGCTTATAAGTTTTTATGTCGTGTTTTATTATTCATTGTTATAAAGCCTGCCATTAGAATTGCTGATAATAAAGCAGTTGAAGCACCAAAATAAAATGGTATATGCGAATTGACCTTATCATATAAAATACCTGCTATCAGACTTGCCGGTAAGAGTGTGATCCCCAGCAAAGCATTATAAATTCCAAGCCCCGTACCTTTTTTATTACTGCCAATAAGATCTGAAATGAAGGCTTTCTGGATACCGTCTGTTGCTGCAGAATAGAGGCCATACATGGCAAAAAGTGCGATAATTGCACCTGTTGAGGTTGTAACACCAAAACCGTAATATACAACGGCATAAATAACATACCCTGCAACAAGGACCTTCTCCTTTCCAAACCTGTCTGCAATCGAACCCACAGGAACAGATGTAAGAACAGATACTGAATTCGTTATAAGATAAACAATGGGTATGAGGGCTATCTTAACGCCTACCTCACTGGCTTTGACAAGTAACAATGCATCGGTTGAATTTCCGAGAGTAAATATGAATACTATTCCAAGAAAGAAATAATACTTTGCTGGAAATTCTCTGAAACGGAATTTCGTAAACAGTTCTCCCTTACTTTTCTTTGCTTCCTTTATTCCGAAAATTATGACGAATATTGCAAAAATTGCCGGTATCCCCGCCAGAATGAAGATCAGTCTGTAATTCCCCGGCGATAACGATAACAGCATAAATGCCAGGAGCGGGCCGGCAATTGCACCGGAGTTATCCATTGCCTTCTGTAATCCGAAACTTTTCCCGCTTTCCCCGGCTTTAATGGAACCAGCGATCAGACTGTCACGGGGTGCTGTTCTTATTCCTTTACCAAATCTTTCTATGAACCTTAGCCCTAAAACCTGCATCGGTGATATAACAAAAGAATAAAGCGGAATTATCAGAGCAGAAAGACCATACCCTATCAGCATGAAGGGTTTATTCTTACCGATCTTATCGCTCCAGAAACCTGATAATGCTTTTATAAGGGAAGCCGTACTTTCTGCAATCCCTTCAATTAGGGCAAGGCTTGTCCTTGATGCTCCGATTGATAACAGGAACATTGGCATTACAGAATAGACCATCTTGACAGATGTATCTGTCAGGAAACTCGTGAACCCTGTACAAAAAATATTCCTGTTGAACCCGAAATATGGTCCTATTCGCACTTGAGATTTTTTCTCTGAGCTTTGGAAGCCTCTGCAAATGCTCCGTATAATGAATTTTTAAATGATGCGCATGCTTCAGCATTCTGACCCTTACCGGCCTGAGCAACTGCCAGCTGATAATAAAACTTGGCTTTGGCTTCAGCATCACCAGTCTCAAGGGCAAGCCCCTTCTGAGCATACTCCGCACCACTGTTAAAATTCTTCTGCTTATTATATACATCAGCAAAATAATAGAAAAGGTCTTTATCGTCGCCGTATTTTGCTGATTTGGTCAGCATAGCCAAAGCTTCGTCCAGCTTCTCAGCCTGACTTGCCTGGGAACCTGCAGCACGGAAATATTCAAGAGCCAGAGCGGAAGCCTGCTTTACTTTTTCCTCTTCATTTCCTGCCTTAACCTTTTCAATGAATTTATCTATTGTTTCTTCAAAGGCTACTGCATTATTCTGGCCTCTGTATACCAATGCTTTACCATATAATGCAGCACTATAATCAGGGTTTATCGCCAGAGTTGAATCGAAAGCCAGCAAGGCATTATCATATTCTTTTTTTGTGAAAAAATCAGTACCCATCGAATAGTATCCCTGAACAAGCAGTTTCCCTGCATTTTCTTTGCCTGTAGTACTTCCGTATTTATCAGCCATTGCAGAAGCAACCTTTGATGCTCTTATTATTTCCGCAGCAGGTTTCTTTTCACTTATTGCAGCAGATGCCAGCTTAACATACAATCCGGGTAATACCTGGGTGGCTTTTTGCTTAAGATCGTCGCAGGTCTCTCCTACTTTTTCGGCAAGTACGATAACATTCTCAAATGCCGGTATAGCAGCTTTTGTATCCGTTTTGCTTGCCTGCACCCCTTCATTAAAAGCTTTGATCACGTCACTCCGTGTCTGCGCACCGAGATTAATTACTAAAATAATCGATACTACAAGTATCCCGGCAGCTTTTCTTAAAATATTACTCATCTGAAATAGCATTAAATTATTAATATTTTGCTCATTAAAGCTTGTAAATGTAAAAAAATATTCGATCTGCAAAGTCATACACCGGTTAAATTTTACCTTAATTAAAACAGAAAATCGCATTCTTTGTTTAATAATATTTCCAAAAATTATGTACTAATTTATTTTTTAAAGATAAAATTGCCCCCTGATAATGTAAATAAAATGCAAAAAATCACTGAAAATAATGTTACAGAACTTAAAAACTGGTTCACCGCTTACATTAAGAAATTCAGATATGAAGATTATGAATCACAGCAAAATATAGATTTAAAGGTGGAGCATAGCCTGAGAGTTGCTGAGGAAATTACCACCATTGGAAAACAAATGGGATTGACTGATTCTGAATTGAATCTGGTTCAGATAACTGCCCTTTTTCATGATATCGGACGGTTTGAACAATATGACAGATACAGAACGTTCTCAGACCATAGATCAGAAAACCATGCTGAACTCGGAATAAGAATCATATTGCGGCATAATATCCTTGAAATTTTTAATGCAGATATAAGAAATCTCATCTGTTGCTCAATAAGGTATCACAACCGCCGTTCCTTACCCCCTGAGGAAAAAGACCCTTGTCTTTTTTATTCACGTCTCCTGAGAGATGCTGATAAACTCGATATCCTTAAAGTAGTTACTGATTATTACCTTAAAACAGATAAAGGATCAAATCCTGTACTTGTGCTGGAATTGCCCGATACCCCGGGGATCAGCCAGCAGGTTTATGATGCACTTTGGAACAGAGAAATAGTTGATATTAAAGATATTAAAAACGTTAATGACCTTAAATTGCTTCAGGCAGGATTGATCTTTGACCTAAACTTTAAACCTTCATTTCAACTTATTAAAAACCGGGGTTATCTTGAATCCCTGAGAGAATCTCTTCCTGAAACGAAAGAAGTAACAGAAATTTTTTCCATCCTTAAAACATATACTGAAGATCGCTCTGCCGAATAACATTTTCCGGTAAAAATCCGTATAAAGTAAATACTTTAATGAACATTTGTTCATTTGTAATTTTTTTTTTATTTTTACACTTTCGCTATAGAATATAATTCGCTATATAATATAAATGGTGCAACTTTTGACGAAATAAATCTTAACAACCATGAAACCAAAATTTTTCATTACTGTACTGTTCATATTCCTGCTTTCATGCTTCGTTACTGCCCAGACCAGATCGGCTGATCAGAGTCAACAAACACCTGTCCCTCCCGGAAGAGGTGTATATGTTGATGCAAACAATAACGGTGTTTGCGACTATTACGAACAACCCGGAGTCGTTCCGGGATATGGCCGGAGAATGGTAAATGCCCGGGGTGGAGGATATGGCAGGGGCTATGCAGCAGGCTACGGCGGAGGACGTGGTGCAGGAATGGGCTATGGCCGTGCACTTCCGGCAGGACAGGGTCGCGGACTGGGCCCGGCAAAAGGCTGGGGACGCGGACTCGGTCCGGGTCAGGGCCGCGGAGCAGCTCCCGGTGGCAGATATTTCGTTGATGAAAATAAAAACGGGGTCTGTGATGTCTACGAACAAAGCAATCCAAAATAAAATTTGCCACTAACTTACCGATTACCGATTACCGATTACTGATTACCAAAAACCCGGAAGCAAGTAATAAGTAACCAGTAATTTATGTAACCGCCCTGATCAAATACTTAATTTTTACTTAAATTGTTTTTGATTTATGAGCTATTGTTCATTATCTTTGTAGCGAACAATAGCTCATAATATATGTCGCCACGCCCCACACGGCTGAGAAAAATAAGTAATCCCCCGGTAATATCGGGCTTTAAACCTTATGGTGCTAAAGACAATCATATTAAGGCTGATGTTTTCCTTCAACTAGAAGAATATGAAGCTATAAGGTTATGTGACTATGAAATGCTTAATCACCAACAGGCTTCAGAGATAATGAATGTTTCGAGGCCGACACTCACACGGATCTATTCAAAAGCGAGACAAAAATTAGCGGAGGCACTTGTAGTGGGGAAACAGATAATTATTGAAGGAGGAAAGATATATTTCGACAGTGAATGGTATTCTTGCCAGATGTGCGGCTCATACTTTAACAATCCTGAAAAACAGAAAAAAATAACAGAGTGCCCTCTTTGTATGAGCAATAACATTTCATCCTGCGATAACTTTATTTATGGAACTGAAGAATTTATAAAACAAAACTAAAACTGAAAAGATGAAACCCACATGTATTGCATATACAAACATGTATTTATATAATTTTCAGACATGTGGGTTCCATCAGACCATTAAAATAAAAATTATATACTGATGAAAGTAGCAATAACAAGTACAGGTAATACACTTGACAGCAAACTCGACCAGCGTTTTGGACGCTGTTCATATTTTTTAATCTATGATACTGAAACAAAGGGGATGGAATTCATACCGAATCCTAATAAAGAAGCACAGGAAGGCGCAGGACCTGCTTCCGTGCAGATAGTTGCTTCCCGCGATGTTAAGAAAGTGATTTCAGGTGAATTCGGGATCAAGATCAAATCGCTGCTCGACAGCCTTAAAATTCAGATGATAGTTATTAAGGAACCCGAAAAAAATGTCGGGGAAATTATTAATATGTTAAATAAAAAATAATCTTAAGAAAAATAATAATGAAACGAAAAATTGCCATTCCGCTTGAGAACGGGACACTTTGTACTCATTTTGGCCATTGCGAGCAGTTTGCCATTATTGACACAAATGAAACTCTCATTACAAAGGAAACACTCATTACTCCACCTCCTCATGAGCCGGGACTGCTTCCCGGGTGGCTTGCTGAAAAAGGCGTAACAGATGTTATTGCAGGAGGTATGGGACAAAGAGCAATCGGACTGTTCAATCAACAGAAAATCAATGTCTTTGTGGGCGCCCCAATAAAATCACCCAAACAACTGGCAAGCGACCTCCTTTCTGATTCCCTGGAGGCCGGAGCGAATTATTGCGATCACTAACATACTAACTTATGATATCGGATTACAGATGTTTTTTCTGCCTTGCAAGATCTTTTGAGAAACTGCTTGAAAAAGAATCTATAACGGCTGAAGAAAAGAACCATGCTGTTCTCGATATGACAGATCTGTATAAGGAGTATCAGAAAAAGGATCTTTCCCCCGAATTTACCCGGGATCTTCAACGGATCCTGAAAGGCTATACAAAAAATCCTGATCCGTATAAAAGTGAAAAGAGAGAAAGTAATTCTCACGCTATTAAATTGTTACCGGAAATGGAGGAGAAAGTCAGGCAATCTCCTGATCCCTTCAACACCGCTCTCAGGCTTGCTATTGCAGGTAATGTAATTGATTTTGCTGCCAGTCAGGATTTCAACCTTGAAAATACAATCAGAAAATGCCTGAATACTGATTTCGCAATAGATCACTCGGAACAATTGAAAAGAGCTGTAAATAATGCTGATTCTATCCTTTACCTTGGAGACAATGCCGGAGAAATTGTCTTCGATAAATTATTTATCCGGAATATGAATCATAAAAATGTGATTTATGCAGTAAGGGGGATGCCGGTTATAAATGATGCAACACTTGAGGATGCAGAATATTGTGGTATGAACGAGGTGGCTAAAGTGATTTCAAACGGCTACGATGCACCTTCGACAATCGTTGAAAAATCAAGTGAAGAGTTCAGAAATTATTTTTATAGCGCGGATTTGATTATTTCAAAAGGCCAGGGAAACCTTGAGGGACTCCTGCACTTTAAGGATAAAAGGATCTTTTTCCTTCTTATGGTCAAATGCAAAGTAATGGCTGAATTTCTAAAAGTCGAAAAGGACAGTTTTGTAGTATTTAATCCTTTAAATATTTAATTTATTGTTTCAAACCCCTCCAAAATGATAAGCTTCGGCCCCGTACCCTCAAGACGACTGGGAAAAAGCCTGGGAATCAATAATATAATTTCCCCGAAAGCATGTTCCTATGGCTGTATTTACTGCCAGGTCGGAAAAACTTCCAGGAAAAGTATTAAAAGAGAAACATTCTTCGAACCTGAAAGCATATATGATAATGTAATACAACATATAAACCGTCTGACTCCGGATAATTATCCGGATTACCTGACTTTTGTTTCAAACGGGGAACCCACTCTTGACATAAACCTTGGCAGGAGTATCATGCTGCTGAAAAAAACAGGTATCCCTGTAGCTGTCATTTCAAATGCTTCATTGCTGATATATGATTCCGTAAAAGAGGAACTTGGACAAGCTGACTGGGTATCGCTGAAAATGGATGCAGGAACCGGTAAAACCTGGAATCTTATCAATAGCCCTGCCGAAGGACTTGATTTTGAAAAACATCTGGAAAACATTATACAGTTTGCCGGTAA
>CAZWUB010000105.1:10664-12143 GCA_964637415.1 uncultured Rikenellaceae bacterium | reverse complement strand
CCGAGATAGATCCTGCTGTATCCCACCACTGAAGCCCAGAAAAGGATAAATACTGAAAACCACTTTTTCTTAATGAACAGGAGGCTTATAACTGCAACATTGAAGGAATTTGATGCATGTGATGATACAAATCCGTAAAGTCCGCCGCAATAGCTGTCAACAAGGTGAACCATCCCCTGTAAAGACGGCTCGTGACAAGGCCGCAAACGATGAAATACATTTTTGAAGAGGTGGACAGATGACTGATCAGCAAATGTTGCTGCAAGGATTATGAAAGGAATAATGAGAAGGAATTTCCTTTTGTATTTAATTCCAATCCATACAAGTATTGCGATATATAAAGGAACCCAAATAAGTATGCCGCTGATTGCTGCCATCACATCGTCCCAGAAAGGACTATTATGTGAGTTCAGGAAAAGAAAAAGCTGCCGGTCAATATTTTCAAGCATAAAATCAGATTAGTATTATAAACTGTTTAATTCATAAGTGTTCATAATTTACTGATTTCCTTTGTGTTCCTTTGTGTTCTTTTGTGATAACCTTTGTGACTCTTCGTGGTAAAAAAAAATTTAACCACAAAGTTAAAGTTCATCCGATGCCGGTGAGGGCTCTCCATAGCATATCCTTCAGTTGCGTCAGACCGGATCCTGTAACTGCAGAAGTGAAAACCCCCGGAATTTCAGGAAGCTCATCCACCAGTGCATTTTTCAGCTCATCGTCGAGAATATCGGATTTTGATATTGTCAGAACCCTTTTCTTGTCAAGCAGTTCAGGGTTATACATCCGGAGTTCATTAAGTAAGATATCATATTCCTCCCTGATATTATTACTGTCGGCCGGAATGACAAAAAGAAGGATTGAATTTCTTTCAATATGTCTGAGGAACCTGATGCCCAATCCTTTCCCTTCGTGGGCGCCTTCAATTATCCCCGGTATATCGGCCATAACGAAGGATTTATTTTCCCTCCAGGCAACAATTCCTATATTGGGTGTAAGTGTCGTAAAAGGGTAGTCTGCAATTTTTGGTTTTGCTGCAGAAACAACCGAAAGAAGGGTTGATTTTCCCGCATTCGGGAATCCGACAAGCCCGACATCGGCAAGTATTTTAAGTTCAAAAACATACCAGTCTTCTGTACCTTTTTCTCCCGGTTGGGCATACCTTGGGGTCTGGTTTGTTGATGATTTAAAATGAACATTGCCCTGGCCGCCCCTTCCTCCCTTAACAAGGATCTTTTCCTCTCCGTGAGCGGTTATCTCGAAAAGAACATCATCCGTCTCTGCAATTTTAGCAACAGTACCAAGCGGGACATCAACAATTATATCTTTGCCGTCTGCTCCTGTTGACAGCTGTTTTCCTCCAGCTTCTCCGTTCTCTGCAAATATGTGACGCTGAAATCTCAGATGAAGCAAAGTCCACATCTGATCATTCCCCCTCAGGATTATATGTCCTCCCCTTCCACCGTCACCACCGTCGGGGCC
>CAZWUB010000105.1:0-10564 GCA_964637415.1 uncultured Rikenellaceae bacterium | reverse complement strand
GAGGGGATTAGATTTAATCTCCCTTTCTCCTCTTCTCCCACTCTCCCACTCAAATGATAAGTGGCAGATCAATTCACTAATTAACGAACTTCGTAACATATCCGCTCAGCCTTGCGAAAATATCCTCGATAGATCCCATACCGTCAACAGGCTGGTAAATGCCTCTTTCGCGGCAGTAAGTGATTATAGGTTCAGTTTTATCCTTATAAACATCAATCCTGTTTTCAATAACTGCAGGGTCCTTGTCATCGGGTCTTCCCGACAATTCTGCGCGGGCGATCAGCCTCTTAACAAGTTCATCATGATCAACTTCCAGAACAAGCATGCTGTCGATCTTCATATTCCTTTCATTAAGCATCTTCTCAAGAGCTGAGGTCTGAGCCACTGTCCGTGGAAAACCGTCAAAAAGGAATCCTGCACGATCTTTAGTGCTGTCTATTTTCCCTGCGATCATTTCAATTACAACCTCATCGGGAACAAGCTCTCCTTTTGACATTATTGAGCTCATCTTCTTCCCCAGTTCCGTTCCTGCAGCTATTTCTGCTCTCAGCATATCGCCTGTTGATAGATGAGCAAGATTGAATTTTTCAGCCAGCTTCACTGACTGTGTACCTTTACCCGATCCGGGAGGTCCAAAAATCAAAAAATTTACCATAATATAAATTGTTTAATGTACTAATGTATAAACAGAAGTCAGATTACGTCCAAAACCATCATAATCAAGACCATAGCCAACAACAAAATCATTCGGGATGCTGAAACCTGTATAATCGATCCGGAACCTGGCTGAATAAGCTTCAGGTTTTAAAAGTAGGGTAGCAACACCTATTGATTTTACTCTTTTAAGAATCAGTGAATCTACAATACTTTCAAGAGTCTGTCCGGAGTCAACAATATCCTCGATAATTACAACATCCATATCTTTCAGATCTTCATTCAGCCCGATTAGCTGATTTACAGCTCCGGTTGATTTAGTACCCCTGTAGGAGGCGATTTTTACGAAAGATATCTTTGCTTTAAGATCGATCCTTTTAAAGATCTCCGACGCGAACATAAATGCTCCGTTGAGGATCCCTAGGAAAACGACCTCCCGGCCGGCATAGTCACGGTTCAGTTCCATAGCCATTTCATCAATCCTTCGATTTATAGCTTCTTCGGTAATTGACACTCTGAATTTTTTATCAAGAATTACTATTTCCTGCATTTCTCTTTTCAGTATATGGGGATGGTGCGAAAATATGAAAATAATAGCTTATTTTTGTCCTTATCAGGAAGTTAATTTAAAATACGGATATGGAACCGCTTGTAAGCATTATAATGGGAAGCGTTTCGGATATGGCTGTAATGGAAAAAACAGCACAGGTTCTCAATGATTTTAAGATCCCATTCGAGATAAATGCACTTTCAGCACACCGGACACCGGGGGAAGTTGAAAAATTTGCGAAAGCCGCTGCAGGAAGGGGCATAAAAGTTATAATCGCAGCAGCCGGAATGGCCGCTCATCTGCCTGGTGTTATCGCCGGCCTTACACCAATACCGGTTATCGGAGTTCCCATAAATGCTTCCCTTGAGGGACTAGATTCAATATTTTCAATCCTACAGATGCCTCCGGGAGTACCTGTCGCAACAGTAGGCCTCAATGCAGCGCAGAACGCAGGTATCCTTGCCGCACAGATAATAGGAACAGGTAATGAAGAAATTATGACTGAGGTCATAAAATTCAAGGAAAGCCTGAAAAAGAAAATCGTTGATGCAAATGAGGAAATGAAAAAGATAAAATTTCCCTTCAAAACAAACTGATTTTTTCATATCTTAGGGTTCTATATTTGAAACATCTTGTACTCGCTGCACAGGATAATCGTTTCTTTATTTATTATTCTTCTGTCTTCAGCTGCCGCAGGCAGTAATCCTTATTACTTACCTGCCGGAGCCGACGGAGCAGGGATGGGATCGGTATGTATTATGAAACCCGGATTCTGGTCATCTTTCCGGAACCAGGCTTTACTGCCATCCTTTCCGGGCATTTCTGCAGGGATAAGCTACGAAAGCCGATTCAATATCGGGGAACTTAGCACACGGACAGCTGCAATTATAATTCCTGCAGGAAGGAGTTCCTTGGGAGTTCTTTATTCTCATTTCGGCTTCCCTCACTTCAGAAGAGAAACCTGTGCAGTGGCATGCGGATTAAAACTGTCAGATATAATATCAGCAGGAATTCAGATCGATTATTTTCTTGAGAAAACTTCAGGGGAATACAGCAATACACATGCATTGACATTTGAAGGAGGACTGGTGATCATTCCAGCTGAAAATATTACAGTCGGAATACAAATCTTCAATCCACTTCCAAATTCCCTGCGAAAGACTTTCCTGCCTTCTGCTATCAGGACAGGGGCGGGGATAAAGCTTAATAAAAATTTATTTGCTGGTGTTGAGGCAGAGCTGAGTTCTGAAACCCGGCTTCTCCTGAGGGCGGGATTTGAATATGAAGTCGCAACGAAATTCCTTTTAAGAGGAGGGTTCTGCAGCGAAAATTCTTCATTCACCTTCGGATCGGGGTACCATTTCAGATCAGTCGATATTGATATGGGATTTGTAACTCATGAACGACTTGGTATAACTACAAATGTTTCGATGGTGTTCAGGTTAAAAGATTTTAAATAAAGAACTTACACAGAGTTACACAGAGGATTCACAGAGTTACACAGAGTTAACTAAAGAAGAATGATATGGAAATAAATGAGATCACAAGAAAAGTTATTGGATGTGCAATTGAGGTGCATCCTCTGTGGAACTCTGTGAATCCTCTGTGGAACTCTGTGTAACAAAAAAAAGGTCTCAATGAATCCTCTGGTCCCGTACATAATTCCAATTTTGCTGATTTTGTTGGCTGGAAATATCCATTGCCAGGAGATCCGGCAGGATGATATAATAAACATCGCCGAAGAACTTGCCCAGGATGATACAGACCCGGAAGCAGCAGTTATTTTCCTTGAAGAGCTTCAGGAACTGACTGAAAATCCGGTAAGGATCAATTCTGCTGACGAATCGGAACTGTCCCGGCTTTTCTTTCTTTCGGAATTTCAGATAAAATCAATTGAAGATCACGTTAAATCAACAGGAAGTATTCTGTCGGTTTATGAAATTGCCTCCATCCCTGGATTTAACAGGCATACTGCAGAAATAATGATCCCTTTCATTACTCTTGAGAAAAATCTTAACCGCCCGGATAAACTCACCCGAATAAGGAACAGCCTTATTACAAACCTGATCTTTAAACCCGGTGAATCAGATAGTTCATCCCCGGGGCCAGCACTTAAGATCCTCACAAAATATAAAGCTGAGTCAGGGCCTTTTTCTGCAGGTCTCACAATCGAAAAAGATGCAGGTGAAAAACTATTTTCAGGTTCTCCACCCCTCCCCGATTTCATTTCAGGATACGTGGCATTCAACGGACAAGGGCTTGTCAGGAAATTGATAGCAGGAGATTTCTCAGTACGGTTTGGGCAGGGTCTCTCCGTAAATACCGGTATTCATACTGGTATTGCACTTACATCAACAGGTTATTACCTTTCCCGAAATGAAATAAAACCATATACATCAACTGATGAGAACAATTTCTTCAGAGGCGTTGCAACAGAACTGGCGACAGGAAAGATGAAGCTGATGATCTTGTTTTCATATAATAACATTGATGCAACAATTAATGCATCCGATGATTCGGCTTCATTTTATATTGAAAATTTCTACAGGTCAGGATTACATAATACCATATCGCTGATGAATAAAAAGGATGCTGTTACTGAAATGTTTTACGGAGCTGACATAAATTATAATCTCCGGTCCTTTTCATTCGGGATCAACTGGTCAGAAACAAGATTGTCCGTCCCGGTCAGGACCGTCAGCGCCGATCCTGAAGATCTGTATGAATTTCAGGGCAGGTCAAACAGCATTTTATCAGCGTATTACACTGGTTCTCCGGGTAAATCACTGATCTTTGGTGAAATCTCAACCGATCTCAGCTATAATACCGCCCTGGTACAGGGCTTTGCTTTCAGACCTTCCGACAGGCTGACAATAAACTGCCTGTTAAGAAGATACAGCCCCGGGTATAACAGCCTTCATGGGAGGGGACCGGGGAATAATTCCTTTACCGGTAATGAAGAGGGTATTCTGGGCAATTTCACATTCGAAGCTGCAAGTCATCTGTTCATAAGTGCAGGATATGATCTCTGCCGTTATCCATGGCTGAGATACCGGACAAGCTTTCCTTCAATCTCTAAAAAATATGAAGTGAAGCTCAGGTATCTCCCAGCCGGTATAATAAATCTTGAAGTATCATGTAACCGGAAATATTCAATAAACGACAGGCAGACCGACAGGGGAATTGCCGCCGGGAAAGAGACTGATGCCACAACAATAAAAACAATTACCCGCTTCACCCTTAATGACAAGCTGTCTCTGAACACAAGAATTGATTATAGATGGATAAGGCAGAGCGGAAGCAGGGGTATGATAATGTCACAGGATATGGTTTACAGATTTGCAAGGATTCCGGTCGCACTCTGGGCAAGGTATTGCATTTACACCACTGACGACTGGGATTCAAGGATTTATTTGTATGAAAATGACCTGTTGTACAGCTTCAGTATCCCTGCATTTTCAGGAAAAGGTACCCGGAGCTATATAATGGCAAAATGGGATATTGGTGATTTTGCGGAGCTCAGGGTAAAATACGGGCTGACTTCCCGGTCCGGGACCAATGACATCCAAAGTAATATTGATGATCTGAAGGTTCAGTTCAGGATCTGGTTCTGAGTTATCCGGCTAAAGATCATAAAGCATTCTAAGCGTTTTCTTTACAACCATATCGGAAGATCCTATCCGGAATTTTGTGGCTGTAACCTCATAGCCTCCTTCCTTATAAAACTCTTTGGGAACAATATAACCACTTGCACCGTTACAATGAGTTATTATAAATGTATTTTTGAAAGGAGACCCGGCTTTTATCTCCATACCTATTTCTGTAATCATTTCCACATTAAATCCCACAAATGCAATATCCTCTCCGATGCGGGCAACTGTAATATTTACAGGTACTGTGGCAGGTTTATCAGGAAGCGGTTTATTCTCTTCTGTGATCTTTGCGGGACATTCCAGAACCGCATAATCCGAAACTATTTCTCCACCCCCGTTCAGATCCTTTATTTTTCTGAAAACATGAACAACTTCCTCTCCCAGTAATGTACCGAGCAATACCGGTTCCGGGATCCAGCCCGGTTCATCATTGAATTCGGGAAGTACCCTGTACCAGGGATCGATATTCCCTGATGCGCCTGCAAATACCGGAGAGATAACCTCTTTCCCCAGGATCTTTTCTACAAACTGGGCTGAAAGTCCAAGTACATCTCCGCTAACCAGCATATTACCTGGTCCCAGTGATGTGGAATGTGTTGCATAGTCATAAAGGGCGCCAACCGGACTGCCATCAGTTGCAGCAATCTTCATTACAAGTACTTCCTTATCAGTGGTACCGCAAGGATTCCGGCCCAGTATGATTGAACCATCAGTCCGCATTTCACGTCTGTTGGCGCCCACGGGTGAAGATCCTGATCCGGCACCTGTAAGCACCGGTTTCATATTATTAATTGCTTCGCCGACAAGAGCTAACAGCTTATCCTGAAATGATTTGGTATATTGAATATTATTAGGATCCCCAGTTCCGGGATCAAGGCTGAGAACAGGAGAACTGTGAGAATGAATGGTCGAAAGGAAAATTTCCGATTCCTTCAGAGCGTACCTGTCCATTAATGCTTTCTGAAATACGGTAAAAACATCTTTTGGATAAGAACCTATATCTGTTGAAACAAGGACTATCCGTTTACCATTGTTTTCGAATGCCACCGCACGTGCAGTAAGGGGATCGTGTATCCCTTCGGAATATGTCTTTCTTGAAGCGTAACCGTACAGCTTGACAGGAATTGCCGGAGTGATGTCTGCTTTTGCAATCCCAGCTTTCAGAACACCCTTATTTTCCTGTTGTTTCAGGGGCTGTCCGTTAAAAACCACGCCAATCATTAATAGCGTGAGAAGAGGTAGTAGTTTTCGAAGATTCATAAGGTTATTTTTGAGTTTTAATATCCCGTATATTAAGCTGCAGATTTCTGCTTCCCCTGAATTCATTCATTTCGACAGAGTAACAGATATCGAACGGATTGCCCCCTTTCATATATTCAAACCTGTCGGACTGGCTGAATGCAATTCCCGGCAGGGTTTTCATCGTAGCCTTATCCTGGTAAAGTTCCAGTTTCAGATGCTCTCCGTTTGATCCGACCATCCTTCCGTTACCTGTATCATAAACGTTTCGGGACATAAATACAGGCGACATGTTTTCAGGGCCAAAGGGCTGAAACTGATTCATTATTCTGAAAAATTCCTCATTGATCTCGGAAAATGAAAGTTCAGTATCAATAAAGATCCTCGGCTGCATCTGATCTTCAGTAATTGTACTGTTCACATACTGTTCGAACCTCTCAATGAACGGCTTTATATTTTCCTTTTTAAGGGTCAGTCCCGCAGCGAACATATGTCCACCGAAACTTTCAAGTAAATCGCTGCATGCTTCGATTGCCTGGTAAAGATCATATCCCTGTACGGATCTGGCAGAACCTGTGGCAAAGCCATTTGATTCGGTAAGGATTACTGTCGGTCTGTAATAAGTCTCAATAAGCCGTGAGGCCACGATCCCGATAACCCCCTTTTTCCATGACGGATTATAAAGTACCGTCGTTTTGGAATTACTTGTCCGCTGATCTTCAGAGATCATCCTCATGGCCTCATTCGTTATCACACGGTCAACAGTCCGTCGTTCAATATTGAAATTGTTTATCTCCCTGCTTATTCCCGCTGCCAGCTTCGTATCATTCGAGATCAATAATTCGACGGCCTTGCTGCCCGTCTCCATTCTGCCTGCTGCATTTATTCTGGGACCTATTTTGAAGACTACATCTTCAACAGTCAATGCCCTTGTGATTTCCGCTTCCCTGATAATCTCCCTCAGGCCTGTCCGGGGTGAATCGTTTAGCTGTTTAAGCCCGTAATAAGCCATTATCCTGTTTTCCCCGGTTATGGGAACTATATCTGAGGCAATACTTACAGCAACAAGATCGAGATAATTCAATATCGAGGAAAAGGGAATGCCATGGATCTTCGAATAGGCATGAACCAGCTTGAAACCCACACCGCATCCGGATAATTCCTTATAGGGATAACTGCAACCGGGTTGTTTGGGATCGAGCACCGCCAGAGCTTTGGGAATATCGTCTCCCGGATAATGATGATCACATATAATTACATCAAGACCTTTGGTCCTGGCATATTGTATCTTTTCCGTTGCCTTAATTCCGCAATCGAGTGTAATCACAAGCTTGCAATTACTGCTGTAAGCATAATCAAGTCCTTCGAAAGAGACCCCATAGCCCTCTTTATACCTGTCGGGAATATAATAATCAACATTTGAATACTGCTCCTTCAGGAAGGAATAGACAAGAGCGACTGCCGTGGTGCCATCAACATCATAATCGCCATACACAAGAATCTTCTCATTTCTTTTTATTGCAGTGGAAAGCCTGTCAACCGCGATGTTCATGTCTTTCATCAGAAAGGGATCATGCAGGTAATCCAGGCTGGGATAAAAAAATGCCTTTGCCTCCTCTCCGGTCGTTATATTCCTCTGAACCATCAGATTGGCAAGTGAATCCGATACTCCCAGCTCTGCAGCCAGATGTTTCACAACCGAACTGTCACCATTCTCTTTTATTATCCATTTCTTTTCCATCATCATCCTTCCTTATATCCATTCCAGGGTAAACTGTTCTTTCAGTTTCTCCTTAAGGATACTCTTCACTTCCCCTGTTTCATGCCTTATCCCTGTCTCTTTTTCGAGAGAGCTCACCCCTTTATCTGTAAATCCGCAGGGATTAATATAGTTAAACCACGACAGGTCGGTATTTACATTGAATGCAAATCCGTGCATTGTGACATATCTGCTTGCTTTCACCCCTATTGCACAAATCTTTCTTGCCCTGCCCCTGACATCAGGATCAAGCCATACACCTGTACCACCGCTAAGCCTGGATCCCGCCAGCCCATACTCTTTTAAAGTCAGAATGATTGCCTCCTCAAGCCTGAAAATATATTCTCTCAGACCTATTTTCAACACTTCCAGATCAAAAACAGGATACCCCACAATCTGTCCGGGACCATGATATGTAATATCTCCTCCCCTGTCAATCCTGTAAAACCCTGCTCCCTTTCTTTCAATCTCTGCTGTATTCAGAAAGAGATTATTTTCCGAACCGCTCTTCCCGAGTGTAAATACACTTGGATGCTCGACGAAAATAAGAGTCCCCGGCTTGTAATTTTCTGAGGAAAGAACTCCTCCCCTCTCCTCCGTTTTCGATCTTTTTAGTCCTTCAAAGAGCAACGCCTGATAATCCCAGGTTTCCTTGTAGTCTTTAAGGCCAATATCTTCAAATTTAACACTATAACTCAATTTATAAACCCGTTTTGGCGACCACAAGATACTAAAAATTATCGAGCCTAGTGTGTTTCTCAGCATGAAACGATGAACGTACAAGAGGACTGCTTTCAACAAACCTAAATCCCTTTGAAAGAGCAGCCTGCCTGTATTCATCAAAATTAGCCGGGGTATAATATCTGACAACCTCAAGATGCATTTCTGAAGGTTTCAGATACTGACCAAGAGTCAGAACTTTACACCCTGCCTTCACAAGATCATCCATTGTCTCAAGTATTTCCGGCTCAGTTTCCCCGAGTCCCAGCATAAATCCCGATTTGGAAATTTTTCCTTTCCGGGATATATATTTTATAACGTCAAGGCTACGATCATATTTTGCTTTGGTCCTGATGACCGGGGTGAGACGTCTGACAGTTTCAATGTTATGCGAAATGACCTCCGGTCCGGCATCTATGATCATCTTCAGATTATGAGGTTCTCCGTCGAAATCTGGAATAAGAGTTTCAACAGTTATGTCAGGATTTACCTGTATCACGGCAGAAATTACTGAGGCCCAGAAAGAAGCTCCTCCGTCCGGCAGATCATCACGGTCAACTGAAGTAATAACACAGTGTTTCAGTCCAAGCTTTTTTATCGACTGAGCAAGTCTTTGCGGTTCACCGGGATCAGGAGGAAGTGGTTTTCCTGTTTTTGTATTGCAGAATTTACATGCCCTGGTGCAGATATCTCCGAGTATCATAAAAGTGGCTGTTCCAGAGTTCCAGCACTCTCCAATATTAGGACAATTCCCGCTTGTACAGATTGTATGAAGATTGTTTTCTTCAACGAGATGCTTTACCCGGGTATAGTTCTCCCCGCTTGCCCTCTGCATCTTAAGCCATTCCGGTAAACGTCTTCGCTTTTCCATCATTTTTTTCCTGGAGGACAAATTTACAAAACTCTGTATCACTCAGTGTGGGAAAAAGGAAAATCTTATTTCCTGTTAAGTGTGAAGTATGATCTTAAACAGATAAAACATTATATTTGTTTGATCACAAAAACAATTAATCCAAAAAACCGTATATATGGCAAATGAAGATTTTAAAGTAGCCGAAAACTACCAGACTGTTATCGGTGATTTCCCGAAAGTGGGAATCCGTCCTGTCATTGACGGACGTCAGAGAGGTGTCAGGGAATCCCTTGAAAAACAAACAATGGGGATGGCAAAATCCGCTGCAGCCCTTATTTCCAAAAACCTTAAATATCCCAACGGCAAGCCCGTGGAGTGTGTAATTTCTGATACAACGATCGGAGGTGTTGCAGAAGCGGCAGCCTGTGCAGACAAATTTTCCCGGAACGGTGTGGGAGTAAGTCTTACAGTCACTCCATGCTGGTGTTATGGAAGTGAAACCATCGACATGGATAAGGATATCCCGAAAGCAATATGGGGCTTCAACGGGACAGAACGCCCGGGAGCCGTTTACCTTGCGGCAGCGCTGGCAGGCCATGCGATGAAAGGATTACCCGCTTTCGGCATCTACGGACACGATGTTCAGGATGCCGGAGACCAGGCCATCCCCGACGATGTAAGTGAAAAGATCCTGAGATTTGTAAAAGCAGGTCTCGCAGTATCATTTATGAAAGGAAAGTCATACCTGTCAATGGGATCAGTATCAATGGGAATAGCAGGATCTATTGTCAGGGAGGATTTCTTCCAGGAGTATCTTGGAATGCGCAACGAATATGTTGACATGAGTGAATTCACCAGGAGGCTTAATGAAAATATTTTCGATAAGGATGAATACAAGAAAGCCCTTGCATGGACAAAGAAGTACTGCAAGGAAGGTAAGGACATGAATGAAAAGCCTAATTCAAGGGCACGAAAGGATGAAGAGTGGGAAATAGTTGTTAAAATGACTCTTATAGCCAGGGACCTCATGGTTGGGAATCCCAGGCTGAAAAAATCCGGATTTGCCGAAGAGGCAAACGGACATAATGCAATTCTTGCAGGATTCCAGGGTCAGCGTCAGTGGACCGATCATATGC
>CAZWUB010000104.1:0-12278 GCA_964637415.1 uncultured Rikenellaceae bacterium | reverse complement strand
TTGGAAGATAATGCCTCCGGCATTGTTTGATTGTAAACCCTGTATGGTTTTTTAGCTTATTTTTGCATAATTATAGACACTCCATCATGCAAAACAATCTGTCAATATATAACAGCCTGACACGGATCATTGAACAATTCAATCCGCTTCACCCTCCATTTGTCGGATTATATGTATGCGGACCAACTGTTTACAGCAATGCCCATCTCGGCCATGCAAGGCCTGCCGTGACATTCGACATACTTTACCGCTATCTCCTTCATCTGGGTTACAGGGTACGATATGTCAGGAATATAACCGATGTGGGCCATCTTGAAAATGATGCCGATGAAGGTGAAGACAAGATAGAAAAGAAAGCACGCCTCGAACATCTTGAGCCAATGGAAGTGGTTCAGAAATACATGAATACCTTCCTGAAGAATATGGATCAGCTGAATACACTTCCCCCTTCAATCGAACCCAGGGCATCTGGACATATAATTGAACAGATAGAGCTCGTTAAGCAAATACTTGAGAAAGGATTTGCCTATGAAGTGAACGGATCGGTTTATTTCGACATACTGCATTATAACAGTATGTTCCGTTATGGCAAACTATCCGGGAGAGTTCTTGAAGACCTTCAGGAAAATACCCGCACGATAGAGGGGAAGGATGAAAAACGTAATCCTTATGATTTTGCACTCTGGAAAAAAGCCACTCCCGAACATATTATGAGATGGCCTTCTCCCTGGGGTGAGGGATTCCCCGGCTGGCATCTCGAATGTTCGGCAATGAGTACGAAATACCTTGGTGAGGTTTTCGATATTCACGGAGGTGGCATGGACCTTCAATTCCCTCATCATGAATGCGAAATAGCACAGTCGACGGCAGCTCTCGGTAAAGAGTCAGTCAGGTACTGGATGCATAACAATATGATCACTATAAACGGTCAGAAAATGGCAAGATCGCTGGGAAATTTTATAACCCTCGATCAGCTCTTTACCGGAAACCATCCTTTACTTCAACAGGCTTACAGCCCGATGACGATCAGATTCTTCATCCTGCAGGCACACTATCGCAGCACAGTTGATTTTTCAAATGAAGCTCTTATTGCAGCAGAAAAAGGACTGCGGAAGCTTATGAAAGCTGCCGGTACACTTAAAAATATTAAACCTTCTCCGGAAAGCACATCAGATATCGCAGCCCTTAAGAACAGTTGCTATGAAGCAATGAATGATGATCTGAACACTCCTCTTCTTCTCTCACATCTTTTTGACGGGGTAAGGATGATCAATTCGGCAGCCGATGGAACTGGCAAAATGACTGCAGACGATATCAAAGAAGCCGGAGAGCTTTTCAATACATTTGTTTTTGATATAATGGGATTGAAAGATGAAACCGGATCAGCAGGTGATGAAAAACTGACATCTGATCTGATGAAGATCATTATTGATCTGCGATACGATGCAAGGAATAAAAAGGAATGGGCTGTTTCGGATCATATAAGAGCCGAGCTCAAAAAAGCCGGTATAATTCTCAATGATGTTAAAGATGGAATGGTATGGGAGAGAGAGTAACGCGCAGAATCCCCTCCGGGAGGGGCACTCTTTCTGGATCCCCTCCTGGGAGGGGCAAGGGGTGGGTTAATAAAGTAAAATAATGAATAAAAGTAATATACAAAATCAACCCACCCCCATCCCCTCCGAGGAGGGGAGCCCAGGAGCAAACATCTCCTCCGAGGAGGGGAGCCCAGAGAAGTACATCTCCTCCGTTGTCCGTATAGGCACTCTTTTAATGGGAGGCCATCACCCCGTGAGGTTACAGTCGATGACAAACACCGATACTAACGATACAAAATCATCGGCAGCACAGTGTATAAGGATAATCGAAGCCGGAGCGGACCTTGTGAGGCTTACGGCACAAGGGATAAAAGAAGCCGGCAATCTTGAGAACATTAAAAAGGAGATCAGAAATGCAGGATTTGAAACCCCTCTTGTCGCTGATATACATTTCAATCCTGCAGCCGCTGAACTGGCAGCCCGGATTGTTGAAAAAGTAAGGATCAATCCTGGAAATTATGCCGATAAAAGGGCAACTTTCATAAAAAAGGAACTAACAGAAAAAGAATATAACGAGGAGCTGGAGCGGATACATGAACGGCTCCTTCCGCTTATAAAAATATGCATCGAAAATAGTACAGTTATCCGTGTCGGGATAAATCATGGTTCCCTGTCCGACCGTATAATGACACGCTATGGCAATACTCCCGAAGGTATGGCCCGGTCTGCCCTTGAGTTCATTAATATCTTCCGCTCCGAGAATTTCAACAACCTTGTCCTGTCAGTCAAATCATCCGATACCAGAGTACTTGTTGAAGCCAACAGGCTGCTTGTTAAGATGATGCAGACCAACGGACTCGCATATCCGATCCATCTCGGGGTCACTGAAGCAGGCGAAGGTGAAGATGGCAGGATCAGATCTGCTGCAGGAATAGGATCACTGCTTTCCGAAGGCATCGGTGATACAATAAGGGTTTCACTTTCCGAAGATCCTGAAAAAGAGATCCCGGTAGCAAAAGAGATAGTAAATTTCCTGTGCGGACCGAGAGGAAGGATTAAAAATCCTGTTCCCGCCCAGGATTTTAAAACCAGGGACAATCTGTATAAACCCGAAGTTATTAAATACAACAACGGAAAATACCAGAAAGAGGATGGCTCTCCTTTCCAGGGGAAAATGCTGATCTTCAACTATAATACACCTCCTCTTCTTTCAAATAAGCCTGAAAGGAAGGATTTCCTCAATCCGATTTTTGATGAAGATGATCCGGTTAAGCTCGCCATCGATGCTGCTGCCGTTCTCGGAAGATATTTCATACTGAAGCAGGCTGAAGGGATTTGTATCACAAACAGGGGGAAAGTCCAGGGAGAGACTCTCGAGGCCCTGTCGTTTTCGCTGCTTCAGGCTACAGAAGCAAGAATTACACGTAACCGTTATATCTCATGCCCTACCTGCGGCCGGACAAAATTCAACCTTCAGGAAGCGGTTCAGAAGGTCAAAGATGCTACAAAACATCTTACAGGATTGAAAATAGCAATTATGGGATGTATTGTTAACGGTCCGGGTGAAATGGAAGGCTCTGATTACGGATATGTAGGAGCAGCTGAAGGGAAGGTACATATTTACAGGGGAATGGTACCGGTATATAAGAATGTTCCGGAGGAGGATGCTGTGGTTAAGTTACTGGAAATAATTGAGGAAGATCTGGTTAAGCCCTCCGGTCAGAATGAGCTCCCATAAAAACTTATTGCCGGTCGAAAAAACCCCCGCCACGCTGCGCCGGTATGTCTCCTCTAAAGGCTTCAGTGCCGGTCGTAACAACCCCCGCCACGCTGCGCGTGGCTGCCCCCTGAAGGGGGCTTAAATCCGTGATTTTTAGATAACTATCGGTAGCCCGATGACCTAGCCCCCCTTCAGGGGGGTTGGGGGGTAAAATTGCGATCGGGGGGTTGGGGGTAAAATTCCGGAAGGGTTACACCATCCTGAAATCCAGCTGTTTTTTCTGAAGATCGGCCTTAACAACTTCTATTCTGACTTTATCGCCAAGGGTATAAATTTTGCCTGTTGAGCGACCTTTCAGACAGTAATTCTCATCGTCATATTCATAATAATCATCCCCGAGTTCTCTGATATTTATCATCCCCTCACACTGGTTCTCGACTATTTCAACATAAATGCCCCATTCCGTCACACCTGAGATCACTCCGTCATATTTCCTGCCAAGCTTATCACTCATGAACTCCACCTGTTTGTATTTTATCGATGCCCTTTCAGCTTCAGCTGCAAGCCGTTCCATTTTGGAAGAGTGATCACTGAGCTTCTGAAATTTCTCCTTACCCCCGGGAATCTCACTGCTCAGATATGATGTCAGAAGCCTGTGTACCATCATATCGGGATAACGCCTTATTGGAGATGTAAAATGAGTATAATACCTGAATGCAAGTCCGTAATGACCGATGTTATCGGTTGAATAGACTGCCTTTGCCATTGACCTCAGCGCCAGAGTCTCAATAATATTCTGTTCCTTTTTCCCTGCCACCGAAGTAAGCAGCCTGTTCATGGCTTTGGGAAGGGGGGTATTATCGTTACCATCCAGCTTATAACCAAATCGTTTAATAAACTGACTGAAATTACTGATCTTTTCGGGATCAGGCTTATCGTGGATCCTGTAGACAAAAGTCCTGCCTTTCAACTTCTTCCCTACATGCTCTGCAACCCTTCTGTTAGCGAGAAGCATGAATTCCTCGATGAGCTGATTGGCTGTTCCCATCTCACGGAATTTTATCGCAAGGGGCTTTCCTGCCTCATCAAGTTCAAATTTAACTTCAACCTTCTCAAATGCAAAAGACCCTGCCGAGAACCTTCTTTTTCTCAGGAGCTGTGCAAGTGTATGAAGAACACCAACCTGTTCTTTCATCGGTCCGTCACCGGTATCGATTACTTTCTGAGCTTCGGCATAAGAAAATTGTCTGTCGGAATTGATTATTGTCCTTCCGAACCACTCCTGCAACACTTCAGCCTTTTCATTCAACTCAAAAACTGCTGAGTAAGTCAGCTTATCTTCACCGGGATTAAGTGAGCAGATATGGTTTGAAAGCCTTTCGGGCAGCATGGGAACAACACGGTCGACAAGATATACCGATGTGGCTCTCTGCTTCGCTTCCTCTTCGGTTATAGATCCGGGTTTTACGTAAAAGGTGACATCAGCAATATGGACACCGACTTCCCAGTTTCCGTTATCAAGCTTCTTCAGGGAAAGGGCATCGTCGAAATCGCGGGCATCAGCCGGATCTATCGTAAATGTGGGTACTGAGCGGAAATCGCGCCGTAAACTGATGTCTTTTTCAGTTATCTCTGCAGGGATGTTTTCTGCATCCCTTACAACTTCTTCAGGAAAATTATATGGAAGCTGAAATTCAGCAAGTATTGCATGCATTTCAGTTTCATGAAGTCCGGGCTCACCAAGTACATCGATTATCTCAGCTACCGGATTTTTTGAATCAGGATTCCATTCAATGACCCTTGCAACAGCTTTTTGTCCCTGCTTTGCTCCGTTAAGCTTCGATAATGGAATGAAAAGGTCGAAGGGCATGTTCTTATTGTCGGGCATAAGGAAAGCAAAATTTGGCATGAGCTCAACCGTTCCTACAAATGAGCTTCGCCATCTTTCAATAATCTCGACAACCTCTCCCTCAGGTCTCGCTCCTTTCCTGCGTGCATAAAGCCATACCTTAACCTTGTCGCCATGAAGGGCAGTTTTCAGATTCCTTGCCGCAACGAAAATATCATCTTTTATATCCTCTCCCGTGATAAATCCATAACCCATCCTCGTCATATCAACTGTCCCGGTCACATAGGCATGAACAATTTTTGCCCCGTATTTGCCCTGATACACTTCTTTGACCAAATCCTGCTTCTTAAGGTTCCGTAATATCTCGGAGATCATCTGTTTTTCAGACGGATCACTGATATTGAGCCGTTTGGCTATCTGTTTATAGTTAAATGCCTGTTTCGGGTTCTGTGATAAAATTGAAAGAATCTGATCTTTTACCGACTCCGGGGTGATCCCGGATTTCTTCTTCCCCTTACCCTTTTTGCTCATAAAATCTGGTTTTTGCGAAGGTACGAAAAGGATACTTGACTTTGAGAATTGCTTATTGTAAATTTGATAAAGAATTGAGGCATTACTTTCAACAGAACCTTAATCAAAAGGATAAATTAATAAAACCGGACTATGAAACGAATAGTGTTCATACTAATAGGATCCATGCTGTTTTCATTCACGCAAGTATCTGGACAGAAGGATACTGCAGCCGAATACTGGAGGATGGAACAGGATTCGCTTTATAAGAAGCTTGTTGAACGGCAGACTGCCGGAGAAACACTATCGGAACAGGAACTAACCTCTCTTTCAGAAATTAAAGCCAGGCTCAGCAAATACTTCGAAGGTTTGTCGGATGAGGAGAAATCGCTTTATTACAAATACAGGGCTAAATGGGCAAGTGATTCAGGAGCGGCATATAAGACTCCTCCCGGGCATCAAACCAATGTTTTTTCCGGTGAAAAAAGCATGTATACACAATACCTCATCACTTCCGGACTGTTCGGCGCATTTTATGGTGGCGCTTTTGTTTCAATACTCGGACTTGAAGATGACGATGGTCTACTTGCCGGTATGCCATTGCTTACTGCAGGTGCATCCGTATTGCTTCCCATTATCACTCTCAAAGACAGGTTTGTTTCATATAATTCCCTTTCTCTGGCAATTCATGGAAAGGCAATGGGAGCTGGTCAGGGACTTGCCCTCGGAGCTCTCCTTATCGGTGATCAGGTCGACGAGGGCAAACTCCTCCTGGCACTTTCTACTGCTTCCAGCATCGCCCTGGGACGACTTGGATATTCCCTGGGAAAAAACAGACCATGGACTGAGGGAAGGGCCGGATTATACTCTTATTACGGGACGATAATGCCTCTCGAAGGATTAGCTCTGATCGGTGCTTCTAAAATTGATGATGTAAGGATTATTGGCCTGACTTCTCTTGTTTCCGGTGCAGCCGGTTATCTGATTGCTGACAGAATAGCAGATCATCATGATTATACAACAGGTGATATAAATGCCATTGGTACGCTGGCAGGTATAAATGCACTTTTAGGATTCCTGATCTTATCCGACCTGGCGGAAAATTCAGAAGAGTTCAATCCTTCCCTTTTCCTTATACCTGCTGCCGGAGCTCTTGGCGGAACCATTGCCGGTCATCTTCTTACAAAAGATACAAAATTGTCGCCCCAGCAGGGACGAAATATTGCACTGGCAGCAGCCGGAGGTGAAGCTTTCGGTCTGGGATTGGCAACACTCTTCACTCCTGAATCGATGTTCCCATATTATGCTATCTCCTATGCCACCGGCCTCACTGCATATGCAATTATGGTCGGGATCTACAAGAAAAATAACAGCATTACATTTTCCGGAAATCTTAAAAACCCGGGATGGAAAATAAATATTATGCCTCAAAATCTGTTGCTTAATAAGAAAATAGGTTCATACGCTTTCTCTCACCCCGAAAAACGAATTGACTTTCTTCCCGCATTCTCGGCAACACTGAACTTCTGAATTCCGGAGCCCGGCATTAATCTTCATTGATCATAAAATATCGGGTGATCTGGCATCAGGCAGATCTATCCTTGCTCTGCCTGGTTCATATATCTCAAAAAAGGAACAAGTAACCTTAATTTTAATACTTTTGAAATATTAATGTGAATATATGATGAATCTGAAGTCAGTACCGGTACGTTCCGCATCGATAGTCACCAGAAAAACAGGCAATGAGTATGTTCTTATCCCGGTTACCAATAATATCGCCGATATGAACAGTGTCTTTACTATTAACGAGACCGGAGCATTCATATGGGAACTTATTGACGGTAAAAAAAGTGTTGAAGAACTCATTAAAGCTGTAATAGATAAATATGAAGTTGATCGGGAAACTGGGACAAAAGATGTATTTATGTTTATTGACAATATGAGAAATTACCTCATTATTGAAAATCAATGAACCAGCTTGTTAAAGCTGCCCATAAGACCCTTTGTGCTCTTCGTGCGAACTTTGTGCCCTTCGTGGTTAAACAAAAAAGTTATTGATGACAAAGTATAATTTAAATATCGCCGGTTATAAAATAAGGTTTGAGAACACCTCCGACGAAACGGATATTGTACCTTCTCAACGATTCAGCAAATATATTTCCTCAGAAAATAAATATGACTTCCTGATAAAAATCCAATACGGGAAGACTATGCTGCCTGAGAATGCAGTAAAAGTTTTTGATGCTCCCTATGTTGAAGAGATCAACAATATCAGGATTAAAAAATCCGATGATTTCTGGAGTGTTTTTCAGTATCATGATGATCTGTTCATTACAGTTACTTTCCCCGGACAGGATGAAGAAAAGTCAGCTTTACTGAAATTTTCCCTTCATTCCAGGGAATGGGAACTCCGGATCAATAACCCCGGCAAAGCTTTCGATCCGATGGAATATCCCCTCGACGGACTGATACTTTATTATCTTACAGTCATCAGCGGAGATATAATGATACACGGATCAGGAGTAAACTACAATGGCCATGGATATTTATTCAGCGGCATTTCCGGAAGGGGCAAAACAACAATTGCGAAATTGTGGGATGATCACGGGGCAACAATAGTTCATGATGACAGGCTTATCATCAGGAAGTCTGAACACGGTTATTCAATGTATAATACACCTGTTTACAGGAATGAGGAGCCCCGGGAATCATTAGTAGAAAGAATATTTCTTATTGAGCATGGAACAAAAAATGAAATGATCCCCGTAAAAAGTTCTGCTGCAATAAGTCTTTTAATAGCCAATTGCATTCAGCATAACTGGGACAGGAAAATAATAGAAGGACTGCTTGATTCTGTTTTGCAGGTCTGTTCAGACATCCCCGTTTACCAACTCCGCTTCAGACCCGACAGCAGTATAATTGAATTTCTTCTTGAAAATGAATAAAAAAAGGGATTACAACAGGCTTGTCAGGGATCTGGGCTTTTCGCTTCTTGATGAAGGAAAAAATTTAAAAATAAAAGCCGGCGGATACAGCATGTACCCTTCAATAAAGCCAGGAACAACTATCTTTATTGAACCTCTGAAGGCAGATAATGATCCTGCTCCCGGAGAGATCATTGCCTGGAAAAGAGAGTCGGGTTTTGTTGTTCACAGACTGGTGAGGACCGAAAGACGGGGAAATGATGTCATTTATTATACCAGGGGCGACAGTTGCAAATATGAAGACAAAGCTGTAACAAGGGATCAGATTGCAGGGAAAGTTGTCAGAACTGAAAATGAAAATGATGAAATAAAAGAAGGTTCTCAGCTTATCCGAAACCCTTGTTATTTAATTAACAGAATGAATGTCAATATAATACTTAAATTTAAAAGAATTTTCAAATTATTTACCGACCCCCCTGCCCCCCTGAAGGGGGGTTAAATCCTCATATCAGATATTCACGGTATGATTTTAAGCCCCCCTTCAGGGGGGTTGGGGGGTAAAATTTCACCAGTGGATTGGGGGGTAAAATTACCTCAGGGGGGTTGGGGGGTAAAAAAAGTAGTTTGCAGGCAGCATGAATCAGAAAATAAAATACTTCAGAGAATCAGTAAGGCTGGTATGGAAGAGTGCACCGGGGTGGACCCTGGCAAATATTGTAATATCTGTTTTCCGCAGTTTTCTTCCGCTTCTTCTTATCTGGCTCCTTAAAAACCTGATCGATGAACTGACTACAGCAGTATCAGCAGGGGCTGACGGAGGCATTTCCGGAATTATGTGGCTTATTGTTGCAGTTGTGATAATCTGGTTCGTCGATGAAGCAACATCTGATATTGGCAATTATGTCAGAAAACAGCAGTCATTGAAACTGGAGAGCTATATGTACGGACTTATCCATGCCAAATCAATAAAACTCGATCTTCTCAACTTTGAACATTCCGGATATTTCGATTCTCTGTCGAGGGCATCCCGCGAGGCTCCCTGGCGACCCAACAGCATTCTGAACAATGTGGTATCAACTTTCAGAAGCCTGCTTTCTCTGTTACTGATGGCAGGACTCCTTGCAATACTCCACTGGGCTGTCGCAATCCTGCTTCTGGTTGTCAATATCCCCGGAATATGGCTGAGACTTAAATATGCTGACACCCTATATAACTTTCAGCGGAAACAGACTCCTGAAGCAAGAAGAGCCTCCTATTACCACTGGCTCCTGACAGGCGACCGTCCTTCGAGGGAAATAAGACTCTTCGGTCTCGGGGATTATTTCACAAGGCTTTTTAACAGATCATTCCTGAAAACAAAAGAAGAAGAAGTACAGATAATCAGGAAGCGGACAATGATAGAACTGATTTCAGACCTGGTGAAGGCGGCTGCTGTGCTCTTTACTCTTATTTATGTTGCAAAAGAGACAATTGCCGGATCATTGACTCTCGGACATATGACAATGTTCGTTCTTGCCTTCAGACAGGGGATGATCTATATCAAAGATCTGATGGGATCTGTTGCAGGACTGTATGAAGATTCACTTTTTATAGGAGATATTTTTGAATTCCTGAATCTTGAAGAAAAAATCAAAGCTCTCCCTCCTGTCATGGAGGTAAAGGATTTTTCTGACCGGATAGAGGTAAAGGATCTTTCATTCACATATCCCGGAAACAGATCAAAAACAATAAATAATGTCTCGCTTGAAATTAAAAAAGGTGAGGTTATTGCTCTTGTCGGTCCGAACGGAGCCGGAAAGTCAACCCTGGTAAGACTTCTTTGCAGACTTTATGATCCGGATTCGGGATCAGTGAAATTTGACGGAACCGATTTGAAAAACCTTGATCCGGAGCGATACAGGAAACTCCTTTCTGTTGTATTTCAGGATTTTATGCTTTATAATCTCAGCGCCGGTGAAAATATCCGTCTGGGGAATATTGATAAAGCAGAAAATTCAGAGGATATCGCTTCCGCAGCAAAAATGACAGGCATCCATGATCTTATAAAAGACCTTCCTGAAGGATATTCTACACTTATAGGTAATCTGTTCAGTGAAAGCCGTGAACTAAGCTGGGGTGAATGGCAGAAATTTGCCCTGTCACGAGCGCTTTTCAGGAATGCGCAGATACTGATCCTCGATGAACCATCAAGCGCTCTCGATGCAGATACTGAATACGAAATCTTCAGCCGCTTCAGGGAACTTGTAAGGGGACATACTTCCGTCCTGATTAGCCACAGGTTCACAAATGTGAGCCTTGCCGACAGAATAATTGTCCTGGATAAGGGATCGGTTGCCGAAACCGGAACTCATGATGAGCTGATGAAAAAACAGGGGATCTACTTTACAATGTACTCAAAACAAAGCGGCAGATTTGTCAAATGAGAACTGAAGTTAATCTGAGAAATGAGGAACTATTGCTTTGCGGCTTGTGCAGACTCACATTTGATGAGGAAACCAGCTCCGGACTGAGATTACTGGCGGAAAAAATTTCTGACTGGAGCTACTTTTATGAACTCGCCGGCAGACACGGTATTGCAGCCCTGGTTTATAACAACCTGGTCTCTCTTGATTTACTGCAATTTGTCCCTCTCAACATTAAAGAGATATTGAGGAATACCCTTCTCAATAACATTGCCAGGAATGCCGGATTTACTGAAAAAATGTCTGAGGTTCTGACTTTACTCAATAAAGAAAATATTAAGGTGGTCCTTCTGAAGGGGCTTGCTCTTGAATTATCTGTTTACGGGAACTGCGGACTCAGGCAAATGACCGATGTCGATATTCTTGTTTCGAGGGATGATGCCCTTAAGGCACGAAAAATCCTTATTGAAAACGGATTCAAATCCAATTCTTTGAAATCAGTCCTGTACAAACCCATCATACTTGATACAGGCAAGCACCTGCCTACACTAACGAAGCTCGGAGTTGCAGTTGAGATACATCATGAGCTTTTCGGTCAGAAAAATACATTCCTGACGAAAAAGCTTTATGATGAAAGTAAAAAGATTGAGATCAACGGGCACAAAGCATATATTCCTTCCCCCGGGATGTTTTTTCTTTACCTTGTAAAGCATTTGTGGCTTCATGAGATGAATAATGAATCCCAACTGAGGCTTTATGCCGACCTGGCAGTACTGTTGGAGAAACACAGTGAATCAATTATTGAGCCCGGTCTTGCGGATCTGTCCGCTAAAGCTGAAATGAACGAAGTTCTTGCCTCACATCTCAGACCACTGAAAGATTTCTGGGATCTAACTTTCCCGGGGTGGATGAATGACTTTACTGATAAATATTCAGAAATATCCTCAACTGACAGATTCATATTTTTTCTGAAGAGTCCTAAAGATAATCCACCGCCTGACAGGGGAGAGATTTACAGGTATAATTTAGGAGAGATCCGGGGATTTTACGGTAAGATGCTGTTTGTTGCCGGGGATCTGTTTCCCACAGTTGAGTTCATGAAGAGGAGGTATGGCTGCAAGTCATTGCTGAAAACTCTCCTTTATTACCCGTTGAGGTGGGGGAAGCTTTGGTATCTGGTTAAATAGGGCTCAGAGCTCAGAGCTCAGGGCAGGAATATATTTGTTCTGGCCGGGATGGTTGATTATCTGCAATATACGCTAGATTGAAACAGATCCGGGGCAGGTCGAATTATTTTTTTAAGATTTCTACGAATTATTTGTTTAGTTATTCAGG
>CAZWUB010000103.1:0-12432 GCA_964637415.1 uncultured Rikenellaceae bacterium | reverse complement strand
TTTCTTTGACCTCCGAAGCTTCAGCGAAGGAGGTAGCGAAGGCTTACGGTCGTGCAGTCGGGTTGTCTTGAGGTCAGACTGCATGACTGCAAGACCGCAAGACTATTAGACTGCAAGACTACCCCTTCTTCCCTGGAATTTTCTAAATTTGCAAAAATTAATCTCGAAACCTATGTTTTCAGGAATAGTAGAAATAGCTGCTCCGGTTGTTAAGATCGAAAGGGAAAAGGACAACCTTCATATAACAATGGAATGCCCCTTTACCCGGGAGCTCAAAATAGACCAGAGCATTTCCCATAACGGCGTTTGTCTTACTGTGGTCAGAAAGGATAACGACACCTATACTGTTACAGCCATCAGGGAGACACTTGAAAAATCCAATCTCGGACTACTTAAGGTCGGGGACAAGGTTAACCTGGAACGGAGTGCAAAGCTGGATGGCAGACTCGACGGACATATGGTTCAGGGCCATGTTGATCAGACTGCGGTCTGCACCGAGGTAAGAGAGGCCGGAGGAAGCTGGTATTATACATTTGAATATGAACCTCTTCAGGATGATTACATCACTGTCGAAAAGGGATCTGTATCTGTCAATGGAGTAAGTCTGACAGTTGTAAACTCAAAACAAAATTCTTTTCAGGTTGCTATCATTCCCTTCACCTGGGAGGTTACCAATTTCCACCAGATAAAGAAAGGAACTGTTGTGAATATAGAATTTGATATCCTCGGGAAATATATTGCAAAGATTGTGAAGCAGCAGCTGGGGAAATAATTTATTCAGATTATCCCAAAATCCTTTTAACCGCAAAGTCCTCCTTCGCTATCGCTCCGGAGGGTAAGAAAGGCGCAAAGGACGCAAAGGTAAATTCAGACGTCACCTTTATTCCAGATCAGCTTTTTCCCGAATCCAAGCCTGTTATCCGTATATTTTATAAAGGTGAGTTCCACGATCCAAAGCTTCGTTTCCATCAACATCGCAATCGGAAATCTTTTAAGATAAGATGATTTTACTCTTTCCAGAAGCTTACCTTCAGGTTCGGAAACAATCCCGGAAAACTGTATACCCCTGATCCTGCCGATTATATTTGTTTCAAGTGCAACAGTTCCAGACACCAGGGGATTTGAAATAAATTCCTGTCCGTGTCGTGTTTTAATGTCTGATGTGAAAACGAGAGCATTTTCTTCCTCAAGCCAGACATAAAAACAGCTGGCACACCATGGCGTATTTCCTGTGCTTGTCGCTATAGTGAGAACGTGGTGTTTCTTAAAGAACTTTACAATCCTCTTATCAATCATTATTCTGCCACCTGTAAACGTCAGTTTCAAAACCTGCCAGCGTGATTATCCTTTCAACAACAGTCAGGATAAGATCATCTATTGTTTTTGGTTTGCTGTAAAATGAAGGTGTTGCCGGGCAAATTATTGCTCCGGCAAGGGTAAGTGTCTCCATATTCCTTATGTGGATGAGGTTCAGGGGAGTTTCCCTGGGGACAATTATCAGCTTTCTTCTTTCCTTAAGCATGACATCAGCTGCTCTGGCTATAAGGTCTTCCGATGTGCCATTGGCTATTCTTCCGATGATCCCCATTGAAGCCGGGCATATTATCATAGTGTCATGCTCACATGATCCCGAAGCGATTGGAGAATAGAAATCCTTGTTGGAATATTCCTTAGCAGGCTCTTCTGCAAGAAATGAATTTCCGGTTTCATATTTCCAAATCTCCTTTGCATTGTCAGAGAAAACAACTGCGATCTCCGTCGGCGGGTTCTCAACAACAAATAAGATCTCAAGAAGTTTCTTTGCGTAAACCGAACCGCTGGCTCCGGTAACTGCGAGGATAATTTTTCGGGGGTGAGGAATCATAATTCGTTGCAATGTAACGGTGTGTAAAGTTAGTAATAATTCGGGACGGATTGCTTCGTCGCTTCGCAACTCGCGACCATGGTTGTTGTACGATTATTTCGAATTAACGTACAGGATTGCTTCGTCGCTTCGCTCCTCGCAATGACGGTAGCAAGGATGTAACATCGTGCTACCGTCATTGCGAGGAGTCCCGATTCTTGCGGGACGACGAAGCAATCCGTTGCGAGAATTCCAATTGACCGGACAAAACCCCGTTGCGAGAATTACAATTAACCCGACAAGGGCCCCGTGGCGAGAATTACAATTAACCAAACAAGACCCCGTTGCGTAAACTACATTTAGCCGAACAAAGACCCGTTCCGACAATCCCAATTAATCGTAAAACTGCAGTCATTGCGAGGAATGCCGCGCATGCGGGATGACGAAGCAATCTGCTCCGAATAATTACTAAATTTGCTCCACATTACTAATGAAACATGAAAAAACTTGTAATACTTACCGGAGCAGGCATGTCGCGGGAAAGCGGCATCCGGACTTTCCGGGAAACCGGCGGATTATGGGAAGAATATGATGTAAATGAAGTAGCATCACCTGAGGGATGGCATAAGAACAAAGATCTTGTTCTGAGGTTTTACAATGAAAGAAGGAGCCAGCTGGCAACTTGTGAACCCAATGACGGACATAAAGGAGTTGCCGCTCTGGAGAAGTATTTTGATGTTCACGTTATTACACAAAATGTTGATAATCTCCATGAGCGGGCCGGAAGCACAAAGATTCTCCATCTTCATGGCGAGCTCACTAAAGTCAGAAGCACAACTGATCCATCACTGATTTATGAAATTGGTTACAAAGAGATTAAAAATGGTGACCTTTGTGAAAAAGGAAGTCAGCTCAGACCCCATATTGTCTGGTTCGGTGAAGCTGTCCCAATGATGGATGAGGCTGTAAGAATTACATCATCGGCAGATATATTTGCTGTGATCGGATCATCACTCAATGTTTACCCTGCTGCAGGATTGATATCCTATGCACCGAAAAATGCGTCCCTCTGGCTTATTGATCCTAATGATGTATTTGTACCGATAAATAAAATTAATGTTATAAAAGAAAAGGCTTCTGACGGTGTGGCAATATTGACGGAAAGGCTTCTGAAACTTCATAATATCACATGAAATAAGGCTCTGCAGATTGTGAAAGGCTTTAGTATCTTTACAAAATGATTGACCGCTCCACAATAGAACGAATTCTCAACGCAGCCGAAATTGTTGATGTAATCCAGGAATTTGTCCCGCTGAAAAGACGCGGTGTCAACTACCTGGGATTATGTCCTTTCCATAATGAAAAAACTCCGTCTTTCACAGTTTCACCGTCAAAGGAGATCTTTAAATGCTTCGGCTGCGGAAAGGTCGGAAACGTTGTCAACTTCGTAATGGAACATGAACACCTCACATACCCTGAGGCCCTCAAATTCCTTGCAAAAAAATATCATATAGAAGTAGTTGAAAAAGAGCTTACCCCGGAAGAACTTGAAAAACAAAATGAACGGGAAAGCCTGCTTGTCATAACATCCTATGCATCAAGACAATTCGCTGAAAACCTTTTCCAGAGCGATGAGGGTATCTCGGTGGGATTGACTTATTTTAAAGAGAGAGGGTTCAGACAGAATACACTTAAGAAATTTGAAGTAGGCTATAGCCTTGAAAAACGTGATGCCTTTTCAAAAAAAGCCCTGGATGACGGATATAAAAAGGATTTCCTTATAAAGACAGGCCTGTCGATCGGACATGAAGACCATATCTTCGACAGGTTCAGCGGAAGGGTAATGTTCCCTATCCATTCACTGTCGGGACAGGTACTTGGTTTCGGCGGAAGGATCCTGAAGACTGATGCAAAAACTGCAAAATACCTGAACTCTCCCGAGTCGGAGATTTATCATAAAAGCCGGATCCTTTACGGTATCTATCAGGCACGACAGGCCATAAGCCGTGAGGAAAAATGCTACCTCGTCGAAGGCTATACCGATGTGATGTCGATGCATGAAGCAAACATCGAGAATGTGGTCGCTTCTTCAGGAACATCCCTGACATCAGAACAGGTACGGCTCATTAAAAGGTTTACCCCGAATATCACAATCCTCTATGATGGCGACCCGGCAGGGATAAAAGCTTCGATCCGCGGAATTGATATTGTGCTTGAGGAAGGAATGAATGTAAAAATAGTTCTCCTTCCCGACAATGAAGATCCGGATTCTTATTCTAAAAAAGTAAGCAACGAGGAGTTTGGCCGGTTCCTTAAAGAAAATGAGACCGACTTTATTAGGTTTAAAACAAAGCTTCTCCTCGAGGAAGCGGCAAATGATCCCGTTAAAAAAGCCAACCTGATCCGTGATATTGTCAGGTCAATTGCCGTTATCCCCGAATCCATTACCCGGACAGTATATATAAAGGAGTGCAGCATTTACATGGAGGTCCCGGAAGAAGTTCTCTACCATGAAGTAAATAAAATGAGGCAGCAGAGTTCTTTTCAGGACAGGAATAAATACCCGGGTCCCGAAGATCTGCCTGTGCCTCCTCCGGTGATCTCACGGCCGGTAAAACAGGAGATAACAACATATGTTTCGGAAAGAGAGATAATCAGACTGCTGCTTAAATTCGGAAGTAATGAATTTGAAAGGAAAGTAAGGGCGGAAGACGGCAGCGAAGAGGTCCTGACAGTGGCCGATTATATTGTGCGGGAGATCATCTCGGATGAACTGACCTTTGATGATGTGATCTGCGGAACGATTTTCGGTGAATTCCGCTTTGCATCAGAACAGGGAACTTTTTTGGGAGATAAGGTTTTTATCAAGAATGAAGATCCGGCAATCTCAAGCCTGTCGGCAGATATCCTGGCCGAATCCCATCAGCTCAGCAAGATCTGGAGGAACAAGCAGACTTATGTTGAGACCGAGGAGATGAAGCTTAAAGATATTGTCCCGGATGCTGTTCTGAAATTCAAAGGCGACAAAATAAAATTGAGGCTTAAAGAGATCATGACCAGACTTGAGGAGGCAGTCAGGTCGGGTAATCAGGAAAATATTATTGTGCTTCAGCAGAAAGACCAGGCTCTTAAAGCAGCTCTGAAGACCATTTCGAAGCAGATGGGGAACAGAATATTACTGTAAGAGTATATAAATCAAGCATAATTTAATTTTTATTATTAAATTTGATTTGTCAATTCACTGTCTATGAAAGTCAAAGTTTATTTTCTGCTTATACCTATATTATTATATACATTTTCGTGTAAGCCAAAAACCCCTGAAAAATTCGTTTTCGTTCCCACTTTTTCAACATTCAGAACTGACACATCTGAGGCTGATGCTCCGGAGGCTAAGCGGGAGACTTATTACGGGCTCCTTACACCGGTTGAAATATGCGTGATATTCAACCGTCTCGGTGTCCCTTATAACAAAGCCGCACTAAATCCCACATCAAACAGCAACCTGTACCTGAGCAGTGCAAAGACCGCAGTGAATACCGGCATTTACGGAGTCGACTTTGGTTATTTGAAAATATTCGGTCTGGGGCAGGAAGTTATTAACTACATGGTCACAATCCGTGAGATGAGCAATAAGCTCGGCATCCCGGATCATCTGATGATGAACCCGCTGAAACAAATCCAGAGTGATATCGCTGATCCTGACACCGTTACAGTATTAATGGAAAAAGCCTACACAGACCTGGAAGATCACCTTAGGCAAAATGGAAGGGAAAGCACTGCCGGCCTGATGGTAATGGGGGGATGGGTTGAGGCGATGTATATAGCAACCCAGCTTGCATATAACCCTGAAAAGGTCGACCCGGAGGTCGTTCAGAAGATTGCTGAACAGAAATATACACTTACATCCCTTCTGAGCTTCATGAAGAATTATTATGATGATCCCATAGTTGTTTATTATACCAAAAAACTGAAATTCCTTAATAACTACTTCGATTCGTTCGAGATATATTTCAAAAAGGATGATCTTGAAATCGATACCTTAAAACAGGTTCTCCGCTCTTCGGGTAGCGAAATGACTGTCACTGTCGAAACCCTGAATAAAATAAAAGACTATGTGGCAAAGCTTAGGACCGAAATGGTAACCCCATAAGGAAAGCTTTCAATTACACAGAGTTACACAGAGAATACACAGAGTTACACAGAGTTAAGAAATCAGATCTCTGTGGATCTCTGTGAAATCTCTGTGTCTCTCTGTGTAAGTTCTAAAATAATTAAGTAGTAGTCCATAAGGTTCTTCTTTGCTCCTGCTTCAAAGAATGAAAAGGCACAAATTTCAATCCCATATTTTTATACCTATCTTTTTCGTAATTTTAAATACACAAATTATCAATATACTGTCATGAACTCTTTCAGACCCTTCATTATCCTTTTGTCAGTGCTTTTTGTTGTTTCCTGTGGACGCGGAGATAAGTCTGCCCCGAAGCCCGGTCTTCTTAAAGCGACTGAAGTATCCAAAACAATTCTCCCTATCGATAAAGGTTTCAGCCAGTATATTGCAGGATATACTTCAGGTATCATCCCTGCCAACTCAGTTATTGAAATAAGGTTTACTCCGGAATTTGCAGCAAAAGCTGGCAAACAGACACCAGCCGGCCTGTTTGAATTCAACCCTCCTGTAAAGGGTAAGACAGAATGGGCCGACGAAACAACTCTTGTCTTCAGACCATCAAAGATCCTCGATCCCGGGAAAATCTATACAGGAGAATTATCGATCCATAAACTCGGGACAGTAGAGGACAGGCTGAAAGTATTTCCTCTGAGAATACAGACATTGAAAAAAGACTTCAGCCTGACAACCGGTATTCTGGAAAGCTCGCCGGAAGGAGATAAATATATTCTGAATGGAGAAATTGTCACTTCGGATTTCATCCCTCCCGCAGAAGTTGAAAGTTACCTCGAAGCAAGGCTCGACAAAAAGAAAACATCAGTGACATGGGATCATGCATCAGATCTGATCCACAGATTTACAATCCCCGGACTGGTGAGAACCGATAAAAACCGTGAGCTTATTCTGCTTTGGAACGGGACAGCTTCGGGTGTGAGGCAGAAAGGATCAAAATCAGTCAGAATACCTGCATCCGGCGATTTTTCTGTTCTGGATGTTAAAACCCGTTCAGGTGAAAATCCGGGCATTGATATTATTTTTTCAGATCCCGTTGACGAATCTCAGGAACTGGAGGGACTTATCTACCTCGATCCTATGACCCCGGTAACAACGAATATAAATACAAATATAATTACCCTTGTTCTTTCAAATGATCTTCAGAGAGAAGCAACCCTCAACGTTGAACCGTCTGTAAAAAATTCAAAAGGAGCCGGCCTCTCCTCAGCCTTTTCACTGAAGCTGGACTTTGCATCTGTTTATCCGGGAATAAAGCTTGAAGGTAATGGAGTAATTCTTCCATCGTCACAGAACCTTATTTTTCCGTTCAAGGCTGCTAATCTTAAGGCAGTGGACCTGAGGATCATAAAGATCTTTGAAAACAACCTCCCTTATTTTCTTCAGGAGAGTGATATGGACTTCGGATATTCAGTCAAACGTTTCGGCCGGCCAGTGTATTCCGGAAGGGTTGATCTGCTTACAGGTACAAATACAGGAACCGGGTCGTGGAATTTTTATACTATCGATCTTGCTGATTATATCGATGTTGAACCCGGTGTGCTTTACAAGGTTCAGCTAGGGATGCGAAAGTCATGGTCACTCTATCCCTGTGCGGATTCGGGTGAGCCATCAAGATATGAGGAGCTTCTCGATCAGACACAGGAGCTTGAAAAAACATATTGGGAAGATCCCGATAATTATTTCGACGACAGCGGGGATGCCATTTATTACTCATTGAATTTCAGATGGGAAGACCGCGAAAATCCGTGCAAGGATGCATATTACAGTCCAGATAAAAATGTATCAAGGAATATCCTTGCTTCAAACCTTGGCATTATTGCAAAAAAGGGAGAGGACGAAATTTTACATGTAACTGTTAATGATTTGCTGACAGCTCTGCCTGTAAGCGAGGTCCGGATTGAGGTTTATGATTATCAGATGCAGCAGATCGTTTCCGGGAATACCGACCAGGATGGTGCATTTTCTCTTTTCTGTGCAAGAAAACCATTCCTTATAATAGCACAAAAGGATAAGGATCGCAATTACCTCAAAGTAACTGACGGAGCTTCACTCTCCCTCAGCTCATTTGATGTATCAGGCACTAAACCGGAAAATGGCATAAAATCATTTATTTATGGTGAAAGAGATGTATGGAGACCCGGTGATTCAATCTACCTTTCACTCTTCATTAAAGATATGCTGAATGATCTTCCCCCTGATCATCCCGTACAGTTTGAACTTATAAATCCTCTTGAACAGAGGGTTGATAACCAGATCCACAGACCGGAAGGCAGGAATCTGATAGTTTTCAGGACAAGAACAGGATCAGATGCCATAACAGGAAATTACAGGGCACAGTTCAAAATCGGGGGAGCCACCTTTACAAAAAAGATACGTGTTGAAACTATCAAGCCAAACCGCCTGAAGATAAACCTTTCCTTCCCTTCGGAAATCCTTGGTGGATCAGCCAGATCTTCAACGGGAGATCTTAATGTTAAATGGCTGAACGGGACTGTTGCAGGGAATCTTAATTCATCTGTCGATTATCTCCTGAAACATACAAAAACGGAATTTGAAAAATTCAAACAATATGATTTTGATGATCCCATAATTGATTTTTATCCTGAAACGGTTAACATTTTTAACAGTAAAGTTGACGGGAACGGAAACGCAACAATAAAATTCAATCCCGGTGATGAACTGAATGCCCCCGGCATGCTCAATGCCATTTTCACTGCAAAAGTGCAGGAACAGGGAGGCGATGAAAGCATAACCCAGGTAACATATAAATATGCGCCATACCCGGTTTTCGTGGGGATCAATCTTCCCGGACTGACAGGCGAGAGCAGGATGCTGTTCACCGATGCAGATAATGATGTTAAAATCGTTACTGTTGATGAAAAGGGAAAACCTGTAAGATCTGATGTTGAAATAACTGTTTACAAGCTCTCATACAGGTGGTGGTGGGAATCAGATGATGAGTATCTGGCAGATTATATTTCAGGACAGATACATAAACCGGTCATCAGGCAGACAATAACAACTTCCGGAGGCGAAGGAAGCTTCACCTTCAACATAAATAAAAAGGAATGGGGCCGATATCTTATAAGGGCAACAACAACCGGAGGTCATTCAACGGGGAAAATTTTACTTGTCGACTGGCCCTGGGAATACGGGATGAAGGAAAATGCCGATGGCGCGACAATGCTTGTTGTAAGTACAGATAAGGAGAAGTATAACCCGGGGGATGAAGTGAGGCTTTCCTTCCCATCTCCTGAAAATGCAAGAGCGCTTGTCACTATAGAGAATGCAACGGGCGTTCTCAGCCAGATCCGCACCGGAACTGATAAGGCAAACACCGAGGTCCGCTTCAGGGTGACACCCGAAATGGCACCTAATGTATATGCCTATGTTTCAGTTATTCAACCCCACAGCCAGACTATTAACGACATGCCGATCAGGCTTTACGGAATAGTAAATGTTATGGTTGAGGATCCCGGATCAAGACTAAGCCCTGTTATAACAATGCCTGATGAAATAAGATCACAGAGATCATTTGAAGTTAAAGTAAATGAAGCCGGTAACAAGGCAATGACATATACCCTTGCGGTTGTTGATGAAGGATTGCTCGATATCACGGGATTTAAAACCCCCGATCCCTGGAATTATTTCTATGCACGTGAGGCGCTGGGAGTAAAAACCTGGGACCTTTATGATTATGTTCTGGGATCGTTCGGCGGAACTCTTGAAAGAGTACTTGCCACTGGTGGTGATGAAGCCCTCCTTGACAATACTGCAAACAAAGCACAGCGTTTCATTCCTGTTGTCAGGTTCATGGGGCCATTTGACCTTCAGCAGGGTAAGACAAACACTCACACACTTACCCTGTCTCAGTATACCGGTTCAGTAAAAACAATGGTCATCGCCGGGAATAACAGGGCCTACGGTTCAGCAGAAAAATCTGTTTTCGTCAGGGATCCCCTTATGATCCTTGTAACGGCACCAAGAGTAATCAGCCCGGGAGAAAAGGCTTCACTTCCTGTTACACTCTTCATAGGAAAAGACAATATTTCTGAAGTCACAATAAAAGCAGAAGGAAATGAATTCATAAGCTTTACTGAAACCTCTAAGACTATTCGTGCAGGGGGACAGGGCGAAAAAGACGCTGAATTTACTTTTATTGCAGGAGAAAAGACAGGTGTCGGGAAAATTAAAGTAACTGCCTCAGGCGGAGGAGAAACTGCCGTTTATGAAATGGAGATCGGTATAAGGAGCCCCAATCCTCCTGAAGCCCGTGCAGAGCTTAAGTTCTTAAAGCCCGGAGAGAAGTGGGAAACATCGTTTAAGCCATTCGGAATTGAAGGGACCAACTCAGCCAGACTTGAAGCATCGGCCCTGCCTTCTGTAAATCTTGAAAAACGGCTTGATTACCTTCTCAATTACCCTCATGGATGTACGGAACAGATCACTTCAGCAGCATTTCCGCAGATATGGCTAAAAGAACTTTCAAAAAACGATGCATCAGTTGCTGAAAAGTCAGCCTTCAACATAAAAGAAGCAATAAGCAAAATTATTTCAAGACAGATGACGGGCGGTGGCCTGGCAGTCTGGCCGGGTTCATATCAGCCTGACAGCTGGATAAGCTCATATGCAGGACATTTCATGATCGAAGCTGAACGTCACGGATATAATATAACATCCGGATTCAGGCAGAAATGGGTTAGTTATCAGCAGAAAAATGCCAGGGACTGGAAGTATGATGCAAAATTTAAATATACTGCGAACGATCAGGCTTACAGGCTTTTCACCCTTGCTCTTGCCGGTCAGCCTGAAAAAGGCGCCATGAACAGGCTTAGAGAAACAACGGATATCCCGCAGCTTTCGCGCTGGCTGCTTGCTGCTGCATTTGCAACAACCGGACGAAATGAAGTTGCAGATAATCTTCTGGATATGAGGAACACATCAACAGAACCCGAATACTATAATCATTATTATGGCAGCGCCGTACGCGACAAAGCAATAATCCTTTACACTCTAACGCTTCTGAAAAAACAGGAAGAGGCGCTTCCCGTACTGAAGGAGATTTGTGATCTTATGAGCAGCGAATCATGGTTCAGCACCCAGTCACTTGCATGGGGATTGTTTGGTTATATGAAATGGGTTGAAACACTACCCGCAGGCAACAATACAGCACCAAAGATCAGCATCACCCTGAACGGTAATAAAACCGAAAAAACAACCGGACCAAAAGAACTCATTAGTGAGGATCTTGAAATGACAGGCGGAAATAATACCCTTTCTGTTATAAATAATTCAGAAGTACCTGTATATGTTACCCTTGTAAGAAAAGGGATATCGATGCTTCCGGACGTTACTGCTGTGGAAAAAGGCCTGGGCATGAAAGTCAGTTATGTGGATATGAATCTGAATAATATCGACCATAGAAGCCTTAAAATGGGTACTGATTTCATGATGGTGGTCAAAGTAACCAACAATACTTTCTCAAGGGTTAACGATATTGCTCTGACGAAGATGGTACCTTCGGGATGGGAGATCAGGAATACCCGGCTTTTTGAAGCTCAGTACGGAATAAAGCAAAGCGCTTACGATTACACCGATATCAGGGACGACAGGGTGAATACATATTTCAGCCTTGGACAGGGAGAAACGAAAACTTTTGTTCTTGTTCTGAATGCCGCATACAAGGGAGAATTCTACCAGCCGGCAATATGGTGTGAAGCAATGTACACGGAAAATTGTTATGCACGACATCCGGGAACCAGGGTAACAGTGACAGGAGAATAGATTTGAAGAAAATATTTAAAATCTTACTTATTATTGCCGGAGTGCTTATCACTCCGGTTTTACTTTCACCTTTGCCAAGGTTTGATAAGCCTTTATCAACAGTTGTTGAAGCGAAGGACGGGAGTCTTCTGGGAGCCAGGATCGCAGATGACGGACAGTGGAGATTCCCCGCTCCTGATGAAGTACCTGAGAAGTTCGAAAAAGCCCTTCTTACATTTGAGGACAGATATTTCTATTTTCATCCGGGGATCAATCCGGTATCAATAATCAGGGCTTTTTTCCGGAATATACGGGCCGGAGAGATAGTAAGCGGAGGAAGTACAATTACAATGCAGCTTGCCCGTCTGTCGCGGGGTAACACATCACGGACCTATTATGCAAAACTGGCTGAAGCACTTTCAGCCTTAAAACTGGAAATCTTCAGAACAAAGACGAGCATATTAAAACTTTATACAGTTAATGCTCCTTTCGGAGGTAATATTGTCGGCCTCGAAGCAGCCGCATGGCGATATCTTGAGAAATCATCTGCTGAAATTACATGGGCCGAGGCGGCAGGACTTGCAGTGCTTCCAAACTCTCCGTCGCTTGTATTTCCGGGGAAAAATCAGGATATACTCAAAAA
>CAZWUB010000102.1:2270-12438 GCA_964637415.1 uncultured Rikenellaceae bacterium | reverse complement strand
CTGATATCGGGTGCACGGCGGTTGACCCGCAGCGGTGTATTGATTGTACGGGGGTGTAATAGGTTGGAGTTTGGAGTTTGGAGTTTGGAGTTTGGAGTTTTGGGGGTGTCGGGAACCGGCTCCCCTCCTGGGAGGGGCAAGGGGTGGGTCTTCCGGGCTATTCTGAGGATTCCTCGATATTATTCTTAAGATTCTCAGAAGTCCAGGTTTTGAATTCGCCTGTATCATCAGAATAAACAAGGAAGGCTTCAAATTCAGGGTGAAGGCCAAGGAATTCAATTGTCTTATCTTTTCCCATCACCATACATGCAGTTGCAATTCCGTCGGCTGTCGCACAGTCAGAGGCAAGGATTGTTGCACTTAACAGTTGATTTTTTACCGGATAGCCTGTTCTGGGATCTATCGTATGGGAATATTTGATACCGTTTTCTACAAAGAATTTCCTGTAGTTTCCCGATGTGGCCAGCGATCGGTCTTTAAGCTTTATTATTGCCTGGAGTTCAGTGCCCGGAATTATATTATTATCTGCTGGTCTGTCGATACCGATCTTCCACATTGCTCCCCCCTTGTCACCTCTGACTCTAACTTCGCCGCCTATCTCAACCAGGTAACTCTTAATACCCTTCTCATCAAAATACCTGCAGATAATATCAACCGAATATCCCTGGGCAATAGCATTGAAATCGAGGCTTATCCGCGGATCGGTTTTAACAAGCCTGTTATTTCTGATTTCCACCTTGTTCATACCCACAAGCTGTATCAGACTATCGCGGCTTTCTTCAGTAAAGTTCCTGTGGGCATCCGGTCCGAAGCCCCATGCTTTTACAAGAGGACCAACGGTTACATCAAAAGCTCCTCCTGAAAACTCATGTATTTCCTTTGATCTCTTAAATACTTCCGTGAAAAGCTTATCCGGGACATCTGTCTCATTGCGGTTTATCCTGCAAAGCACAGAAGAATCCTCATAAAGTGAAAGTGACATATTGAAATCCTGAAGGATCTTCTCAACCTCATTCTGAACATCGGCAACATTGAATTTCCCGGGATTTTCAAAGATCATACTGTATGTAGTACCCTGTGCAAATCCATTGAAATTTGAATACACCGGCTGGTCTTTACATGCTGTTGCAGTAAAAAGGACACAAAGACCTAAACTTAAAAATTTCAAATACATAATTTTCAATTAAGATCTCTGTGGAACTCTGTGTACCCTCTGTGGAACTCTGTGTAATTTTCTTTTTTTTAAGAACTTACACAGAGTTCCACAGAGATTTCACAGAGGGACACAGAGGGGTTTCAGATACCGAAGTCGTCAAACGCAATATTTTCAGCAGGAACCCCGAGATTATCGAGCATTTTAACAACTGCATCGTTCATAACCGGTGGCCCGCAGAAATAATATTCAATATCCTCAGGTTCCTCATGGTCGCCGAGATAATTATCAAGAAGCACCTGGTGTATATTACCTGTCAGTCCCGTCCATTTGTCTTCAGGTAAGGGAGCTGACAGTGCCAGTTTGAAACTGAAATTCGGGAAATTTTTCTCAATGGAGCGGAATTCATCTTCATAAAAAACCTCTCTGAGCGATCTGGCACCATACCAGTAGGATACTTTCCTGTTTGTTTTAAGTGTATGGAAAAGGTGGAAAATATGTGATCTTAGCGGAGCCATACCTGCACCACCTCCGATATAGACCATTTCACTGTCGGTTTTCTTTATATGGAATTCTCCGTATGGACCTGAAATTGTTACTTTATCTCCGGGTTTGCGGGAAAAGATATATGAAGAACAGATTCCCGGCGGAACATTCAGATATTGTTTTTTAACATTATCCCATGGCGGGGTTGCTATCCTGATATTCAGTTTGATAAGGTTTTTCTCTGCAGGATAGTTTGCCATTGAATAAGCCCTGAACGTTTCCTCGGTATTTTTGATGCTGAAATCCCACACTTTGAACTTGTCCCAGTCGCAATGGAATTGATCTTCGATTATAAAATCCCTGAAAGACGCGGAATATTTTGGCACATCGATCTGGATATATCCTCCCGGTTCAAAATCCATTTCTTCGCCATCGGGCAGTTTAACAACAAATTCTTTTATAAATGTGGCCACATTCCTGTTTGATACTACTTCGCATTCCCATTTCTTTATTCCGAGCACAGCTTCCGGTACTTTCACTTTAAGTGGTTCTCTGACCTTTACCTGGCATCCGAGTCTCCAGTTATCCTGTTGTTCTTTTCTTGTAAAGAAGCCTGTTTCGGTTGGAAGTATTGATCCACCGCCCTCGAGTACCTGACATTTACACATTCCGCAGGTTCCACCCCCTCCGCAGGCAGAAGGCAGAAAAACTCCGTTTGATGATAATGTTGACAGAAGGGTTGATCCGGGAGAGACAGTTATTTCCCTGTCATTGATTGTAATCTTCACATCACCCTTTGGAGTAAGCTTATCCCTTGCGAAAAGGAGCATCACAACCAGGAGCAGAATAATAATCAGGAAAACAATTATGCTATAAATAAGGGTAAGCGCAGTTGAAACAGCTAAGACCATAATGTTAATTTCAATTATAATGTGATTCCCATAAATCCCATGAATGCTATTGCCATCAGTCCGGTAAGTATAAAAGTGATTCCCAGACCTTTAAGCGGGTCCGGGACATTACTGTACCGGAGTTTTTCCCTTATTGCTGCAATTCCGACGATCGCCAGGAACCAGCCAACACCCGATCCGGCTCCGAATACAGTAGCTTCCAGGATGTTCTCATATTCCCTTTCCTGCATAAAAAGTGAGGCACCCAGTATTGCACAGTTTACAGCAATAAGAGGGAGAAAGATCCCGAGTGAATTGTAAAGAGCCGGGCTGAATTTCTCAACAATCATCTCGACAAGCTGGACCATTGCAGCTATTATTGCAATAAAGACCATGAAAGTAAGGAAGCTAAGGTCGACATCGGCAAATCCCTCTCCCAGCCAGATAAGTGCTCCTTTCTTCAAGATATATTTCTCAATAAGGAAATTTACAGGTACTGTGATAAGAAGTACGAAAATGACTGCAATACCCAGTCCGATGGAAGTTTTGACTGTTTTTGAGACCGCAAGGTATGAACACATGCCCAGGAAGAAGGCAAAGACCATATTATCGATAAAGATCGATTTGATGAATATATTAAGATAGTGTTCCATAACATTTCATTTTATTTATTTTCAATCAGGCTTTTATCCCTGCTTCGCTGGACCCATATAATCAGTCCGACCACGATAAGTGCCATAGGGGGAAGGATCATCATCCCGTTATTTTCGTAGCCGATCGAGTAAATGCCGATTTTTTCCATCACCGGGTATCCCATAAGTGTTCCGGATCCCAGTAATTCCCTGAAAAAAGCCACAATTATCAGGATCAGTCCATAACCGGCACCGTTCCCCAGTCCGTCGAGGAAGGAAGGCCATGGCTTATTCGCCATTGCAAATGCTTCGAGGCGGCCCATGATAATGCAGTTGGTGATTATCAGTCCCACAAATACTGAAAGCTCTTTGCTTACATCAAATGCATAAGCTTTGAGGATCTGGTCAACAAGTATAACGAGAGTGGCTATTACTACCAGCTGGACTATTATCCTTATCCTGTCGGGGATAAATTTCCGGAGTGATGCAATAACCACATTTGAAACCGCAATAACTATGGTCACAGATAATGCCATTACAAGTGCGGGTTTAAGCTTTGCTGTAACTGCCAGTGCCGAACATATTCCAAGAACCTGAATTGTTATCGGATTATTCTTATCCAGTGGTGCAGTAAGCAGTTTAATATTCTTTGCCGAGAATAACGGTTCTTTTTCCTGGTCACTCATATCTTAATTACTGTTTTTTAAAAGGTAATCATCGTATTTGCTTATACAGTCGAAAAGCATCTTTTCGAGACCTTTGCTTGTGATAGTCCCGCCGGATATGGCATCAACACCGTGAATATCACCCTGATCGGCTCCGCCTTTTAAAACTTTTATTGACACGAATGTCTGATTATCATATAATTTCTTGTCGCGGAACATGCTTTCGAACGGTGTTGTGTTTATCTCTGCTCCGAGCCCGGGTGTTTCACCCTTATGATCGAAGGTCACACCATAAATAGTGTTCATATCCTTCCTGAGAGAAACATATCCGTTAATAGGACCCCATAATCCTTTACCTTCAACAGGAAGGATTATCAGAGGTTCTCCATCATCGGTGACGGCTCTGAAAACCGGCAGCGCCTGATCATCATCCGGTTTTTTCTGCTCGTTTCTCAAAACAACGGTGAAAGGATCAGTTCCCTCAACCACTTCACCTTTTATATTGAGTATAAAGCTTTCTTTTATATACTTCGAATACAACTCAACAGTATTGTCACGTGTTGCCGAAATACGTATCGATTCAAGCATGCTTTTCTTTTTCTCGATTTCAAGGTTCCTTGCCTGGGCAGGTTGCAGAAGGGTTGCTGCAAGAGAAAGCAGCGCAGCAACAATCACCACCATAATTGTCGAGAAAATAAAGATATACCGGTTACTGAAGTTTTTCATCATAATATAATTTTGATTTTAACGGTATGATGGAACCCACATGCTGAGAAAATTATATTTATATGTTTTTGTGTTAGTAATAACATGTGGGTTTCATTGTAATCTGCTATTTGTTGCAACTTGAGCACGTTTAATCCTTCTTTTTATATTAGCCTGGACAACAAAATAATCGATCAGCGGTGCAAAGAGGTTCATAAGGAGTATTGCAAGCATCACTCCTTCCGGATAAGCCGGATTAAGTACCCTGAAAAGTATCGAAAGGAACCCGATAAGGAAACCATAAATCCATTTACCTTTTTCGGTCTGGGCTCCCGAAACCGGATCAGTTGCCATAAAGACAGCCCCGAAGGCAAATCCTCCCATCACAAAGTGATAATAAAACGGAAGTTCCATAAACTCATTAACTGAGAATGCATTCAGGAGCAAACCCATAATCAGGCCTCCTGCAAAAACACTAGTCATTATTTTCCAGCTTCCGATACCTGTAACGAGAAGTATCAGAGCCCCGATCATAATTGCAATTGTTGATGTCTCCCCTACTGATCCGGGAATTGTTCCAATGAACATGTCCATGAAAGAGGGCAGGGAATCCAATTCACCCTGTGCGCACATTGCCAGAGGAGTGGCACCAGAATAGCCGTCGATAATATTTTTCCCGGCAGTCAGCCCATCGGTCCATACTTTATCACCTGTCATCCATCCGGGATAACTGAAAAAGATAAAAGCTCTGGCCAGCAACGCAGGGTTGAAAACATTCATTCCCGTGCCTCCGAACACCTCCTTGCCAAGTATCACGGCAAAAGCCGTTGCAAGTGCAAGCTGCCAAAGAGGAACATCTATCGGCATAATAAGCGGAATAAGAAGACCTGTAACAAGGAAACCTTCATTGATCTCATGTCCCCTGATCTGAGCTGCAATAAACTCAATTCCAAGTCCAACCACATAGCTTACTATTATAAGGGGAAGTAATCTTAGGAAGCCATACCAGAACATATGCAGTAAAGAAGTACTTTCTCCCACTGATCTGAAATGCTGAAGTCCGGTATTATAACAGCCGAAAAGCAGAGCAGGGATCAAAGCAATGATCACTACTGTCATTGTCCTCTTCAGATCTATGCTGTCGCGGACATGGGAACCCCTGAATGTAACCTTGTCCGATACAAACAGGAAGGACTCAAATCCTTCAAATACTGAACGAAGCTTTTGATATTTGCCACCTTCCGAGAAGTGGGGCTTAAGCTTGTCTATTTGTTTTCTTAGGGAATCCATCTATATAAAATTCTCAAATATTAACTCATTTCTTTCTTCATCAGATCCAGTCCCTTTCTTACAATAGACTGTATCTCGATCTTGGAAGGGCATATAAATTCGCAAAGAGCCACATCTTCCTCAGCAATCTCATAGATCCCGAGATTTTCCATAAGGTCTATATCACCGTCCAGAATGGCTTTAAAAAGCTGCATGGGATAAATATCCATCGGCACTACCTTTTCGTATTGCCCTGTCATTACAAAAGCTCTTTCTCCTCCATGGAAGTTAGTATCAAGGTTGTATGATTTTGAAGGAAGAAGACTTGAAAGGAAGGTGCGGTAAAAGCTGAATTTCTTTGCTCCGGGAGCAGCCCATCCAAAGAATTCAAAATAATCCCCTTCAGGAATAACAGTAACCTGGGAATCATAATACCCCAGAAAACCATCCTGAGATATACCTGTCCCTGTAAGAACATTTCCGCTAATATACCTCAGGTGACCCGCTTTTACATTATCCCTGACTATATTTGTGATTGAACTTCCGGAGATCATTTTGTAATACTGAGGCATGGAAACCTCTGATCCGGTAAGTGCCACAATTCTTTCAGGATTATATTTACCGTCCGAAAAGAGTCTCCCGATGGCCACAATATCCTGAAGGTTAATAACCCAGACAACCTCTCCCTTATTTACCGGGTCGAGATGATGTATATGTACCCCTGTATTGCCGGCAGGATGAGGTCCTGAGAAATATGATATTTCAACACCGGGGCAACCTGAAAGAATTTCCGAAGGCTTTTCTTTCCCGTTCAGGACCAGGTTAACTTTTCCGTCTGTCAGCTTTGAGACAGCTGCAATCCCTGCCGTGAATAATTCCGGAGGGGTATTATCAATTATAAAATTATAGTCAGGGGCCAGCGGGGCTGTATCGAATCCCGAAATAAAAATTGCTTTGGGTTTATCTGACGGTGAGGCAATAACATTATATGGTCTCTGCCTTACAGCCGGCCAGAGGCCTGAACTAAGCAACTGTTCCTTTATTTTTCCGGCAGTAAGAGATGAAGGATCTGCTTTACCGAAATCGATGTAATCATTGCCATTTTTTTCGACAATCACTTCGAGCATTTTCCGGCGGTCCCCCCTTTCAACCGATTTTACAGTTCCGCTGACCGGGGAAGTGAACAGTATTTCCGGCCTCAGCTTATCATGAAAAAGCGGAGAGCCTGCACTTACACTGTCGCCCGGCCTGACATTAAGCTTGGGAATAAGCCCGGGGAAATCAACCGGCCTGACTCCGTAAAACAACGGGGCTGTCACTCCGGATAATTTCTTTTCAGCTTTTCCTGCCAGAGGGATATCAAATCCCTTTTTTAACCTTATAGTTTTGGACATTTTGCTAGATAACCATTAAAAGAATTTCACAGAAACCGGCTTCTGTTAATTATATAACACAGTCTGCAAATGTATAAATAGCTCTTCACAATTCTTCAAAAATGCTAAATATGATTATAATTTTTTTGCACTATTTTTGTTATTACTTTCCCTGTTAGCCGTTAAGATGAAGAGAAAACTGACAATTATCATATTTTTTATTTCCTGTGCCACCTTTCTGGCAGGATCAGCTGATGATCCCCTTCATTATACAAATCACATTTTTGATAAGAGGATAAAAACAGTTCAGCTGTTCAGGGAAGAATGGAATCTTTCGTATCCCCTTATAAAACTGAACAGTACCGACAAGCTCGTATTGCACTTTGATCTGGTTGACGATAATCCTGAGAGCTATAGTTACACATTCATTCACTGTAACAAAGACTGGGAAAAATCGGATATTTTCACAAATGACTATATCGAAGGATTCACCTTTGATGAGATCACTGACTACAAAGCGTCGTTCAACACAACAGTAAATTATTTTCATTATAAACTTATCTTCCCCAACGAAAGGGTCAGGCCTCTTCTGTCGGGGAATTATATTATTTACGTTTATCCTTATGATAATCCAGATGAACCTGTGCTTACACGCCGTTTCATCATTACTGAAGATGCTGCGAAGGTTGATGTATCTGTCCACAGACCACAAACAGGAATTGATAGTGATGAGAACCAGCAGATTGATTTTACAATTAAATTTCCCGGACTTGATATAACAGATCCTTACAGGAATATTTACTCTTTTATCCTTCAGAACGGCAGATGGAATAATGCAAAGAAGAACTTAAAACCGGATGTTTACGGGAACAATGAATTAATTTATAATGCACTGTCGGACAAGAATATATTTAAAGGAGGCAATGAATTCAGGTATTTCGATATCAAGAGTATAAAACATTCCAGGGAGTATGTGAAGAGTATTGACTTCAGGCCGCCGAATTATCATGTATTGCTGGCGTCTTCCACCGACCGCGAATTCAAACAATATTTCTACTGGCAGGATTTCAACGGAAAATACTATATAGCTGTTGAAGAGGGACGTGATCCTGATACCGATGCGGATTATGTTTATGTTTATTTCACCCTTCCTGCTCAGAATAATGTTGCCGGGGGTAAGATGTATGTCTCGGGAGCTCTGGCCGACTGGTCGTTCGGTGAAGACAACCTTATGCTCTATAATCCTTCCCAGGGCTGGTATGAATGTACGATGCTGTTAAAGCAGGGCTGGTATAACTATGAATTTGTAAATATTACTAAGGAAGACCAGCAGGGAGTAGCATCAAAATATGAAGGCAGCCATTACGAGACTGAGAATGATTATCATGTACTTGTTTATTACAGGAATCCGCGTGAACGTTACGACAGGTTGATCGCCACCGGCAATGCCAATACCCTGAACCGGATTATTTACTGATACTGCCGTGTGCATCAATACCGTACTGCATCAATACAGTATGTTCCAGTGTCCTGAATATCTCATCAAGATATTCATTTACGGCCCTCACTGAACCGGGCAGAGTATAAACAAGTGATTTTCCGGCAATGCCTGCCACAGATCTGCTCAGGAGAGCTGCCGGATGCGACGTACCAAATTTTACTCTGATAAACTCCATTATACCGGGAATTTCCTTTTCCAGATATTTATTAACTGTATCCACGGTAATATCCCTGGGACCTATTCCCGTACCACCGGTAGTAAAAATGAAATTATAAGTATCTTTTGCTTCTTCAAGCAGAGTGCCAAGCTCCAGAGGATCATCCGGGATCAGAATCCTTTCAATGTTAAATTTCCTGTTGCTCAGAGTAAAAAAATCAGACAGTCTCTTCTGAATTTCAGGTCCGCTTTTATCCTCATATTCCCCCCTGCTCGCCCTGTCACTCAGGGTAATTATCAGAACCTCATATCTTTGCGGAAGATTCATTTATAATATTTCTCTAAGGTCTATTAGTTCTTTTAAAAATAATATCAGTTTTTTATATTGACCTGAAAGTCAACAAGGTACCTTTTGCCAGATTATTAACACCAACCGGTATTGTAATTATTCCATCAGCCACTGACAAGGCAGTAATGTGTGCAGAACCATGGTATTCAACAGGCTGTACAAATCCGTCTTCAGTCAGTCTGACCGGTATTAACGCCATTCTTTCAGTATATTTCCTTGAGAAATCATCTTTCAGGGGATATTCCCGCATTGAGGGGCGCCAGTTGTAATTCATCATTGCGGCGATGAAAGGTCTGACAAAAACTTCGAACATCATGAATGAAGATACGGGGTTCCCCGGAAGTCCGAAAACAGCTGCATTCTCATGAAGTCCGAAAGTTGTAGGTTTACCTGGCTGTACAGCTACTCTCGTAAAGAGAAGTCTGACACATGCTTTTTCTAGAACTCCCGGTACAAAATCAAAATCGCCCATCGACACACCACCTGTGATGATCACAAGGTCATTTTCCTCAATTGCCCTGCTGACGAGCCGGAATGTTGCATCTTCATCATCCCGGGCAATACCGTAATACCTTCCTTTGCCTCCTGCTCTTGCGATCTGGGCCAGCAGCTGCCAGGAATTTGAATTTCTTATCTGAGATTCGCCCGGCACATACTGAGGTTCAACAATTTCATCTCCGGAGCTTATCACCGCAACTGCCGGCATTCTGCTTACTGAAACTGTTGTTTTTCCTGCAGATGCCATAATTGCAATGTCCTGCGGCTTTATCTGCTTCCAGGGTTCCAGTAACAAATCGCCTATTTTAACATCCTCTCCCTTACCGGCTATGTTATCTTTACTGTAATTTCCGGTGAACCTCATCCTTCCTGAAGGTAAAATCTCAGTCTCCTCAACAATTATAACACAATCTGCACCTTCAGGGATTGCAGCTCCTGTCATTATTCTTGAGCACTGGTTTTCCCCTATTGTGCGGAGCGGGACTTTCCCA
>CAZWUB010000102.1:0-2260 GCA_964637415.1 uncultured Rikenellaceae bacterium | reverse complement strand
CCCTGCCTAACTTTTTTTCAGGTTTTTTCCCTGCAGGAATTGTCTCAATTATTTCAAGTTCATCATGAATTTCGAGTCTGCGGCAGGCAAAACCATCCATAGAAGCTTTATCGAAAGGAGGCATATCAATATCGCTCCTGACATCCTCTGCAAGGATCCTGTCAGCCGATTCAGTAAAAGGAATTTTTTCCGTTCCTGTCCTGACAACAGATCCCATTACTATTTCGTATGCTTTTTCGAAGGGTATCATATACTACTTTAGGTTACTTGTTTCAGCTGGCGGTATTGTAATTTGCCCTGCACAGCCAGTTGCAATATCAACTTTTTAAGCTGCTTCACGTTTTGGGGTGTGGGTGTGAGGTGTATGAAATTTTCAATAAGGAAATTATTGACCATGCTTTTTAATCTTTTCTTCCAGTTCTTTTAGTTCATGCAAATCGTTGTTGTCAGCCTCCAGAGCTTCAAATTTCTTACGGCGCAAGTCGAAAGCGGCGTAAATCTCACGTACCTTGTCTTCCATTTGCTGGTTGCTTATGGAACCGGCGTTTCGGAGAATGTTTTTATCCTGGAATTGGAGCATACGGTCCACGTTCTCGTGCCAAAATTTCATGGTAATGTCAATCCGGTTTTTAGCCCGCAGTTCAGCACTTTCCAAAAAGATAACCACTAGGCGGTTCAGGGTGTCTATTTCCTCGTTCGAAAGATAATTTTTGGCAATAAAGATATCTTGTTTGCGCACAATGCTGCCTTTCCACGAAGTAAGTGCCATGTTTGATTTCTCGGCATCGGCACGCGAAACAATTATCTCGGCGGCGGTTTGCCCTGTAACGGCATACAACAATTTGTTCTGGGTTTCGGCAAAAAACATTTGCGTGGCTTTGTCGGTGGGGTCGTAATCGCTACTGAGGGCAAACAAGTCGCGTACTTTCTGGTAAAAACGCTTTTCCGATGCACGTATGTCGCGGATGCGTTCCAGTAATTCATCGAAATAGTCCGGCCGGCCATCGGGATTTTTAAGGCGTTCATCATCCATCACGAACCCCTTAACCATGTATTCTTTTAAGTTCCGGTTGGCCCAAATCCGGAATTGTGTTCCCCTTTTGCTCCGTACCCTGAAACCAATGGCCAGGATCATGTCGAGGCTGTAAAAAGTAACCTCGTAGTTTTTCCCATCGGTGGCAGTAGTAAAGTAATTCTTTACAACTGAATCTTCATGCAATTCGTCTTCTGTCAGTATATTAGCTATATGTTGCCCAATGTTTTGTTTGGAGGTATCAAAAAGTTCGGCCAACTGGTTTTGATTCATCCATACGCTTCCGTCTTTGGCATACAGCGATACTGATGCTTTTCCATCAGATGTATTGTAAATAATGATGTTTTTTTCTTCGCTCATAATTCAAGGGCAGGTTTAAGTTCTTCCGAAGGACTACTCACACGGCCGAAAAACAGTAAATCAGCTGAAACGCAGGCAAACGGTTTAAATACAGAGTTTGGCAGACAAATAATAGTGTGCAAATTACAATTTCGTAAAAGCATCCAGCCCATTTGCTCCAAGTGTTGTGCCTCCATATTAACGCCCTTGTTCTGACGCATGATAATTTGGATTACTTTTTATTACTGCTGTCACATTCATATTTTTATTTTCCCTCCTCGTCTTTTTCTTCTTGTTCCCACTCTTTTTTCAAATCGTCCCATGACTTTAGTTTTTCTTCCTTTTCTTCCTCGGTCATGTTTTTTATTTCTTCCACTGAGTCGTTAATTCTGTTCATTTCTGCCTGAATTTCTTCTTCCTCGAAACCTACAAATGTCATTTCGAACAGGCAATGTGAAATAATTTCGAGTTCGTTGAATGTTTTAAGCGTAATTTGGTCAATATCCATCCCAAGCCATTCATTCCACGGTGTAAATTCAATAGCAAGAGAATTGGTCAATATATTGGTGTTTTCATCGGGATTGTTGTAATAGCCTGAAACATTAACATAATCGGTTTGGTCGAAATCATCCTTTTCCCAACTTACGAGAATAGAAATGTCCGTTTTTTTTGGCTGTAAAACTCTAAGTTTATTAAAAACTTCTTCGTAGCCAGAAAGGTTCTTTTTCTCATCGGGATAGAGACTTAACAGAACCATTTCAACGCTTAACCAATTATTGCTTTTTACTATTTCTCCAAACTTCATTTTAAGCTTAGGACTTACTAATTACTGATTACTGATTACTGATTACTGATTACTGATTACTGATTACTGATTACTGATTACTG
>CAZWUB010000101.1:0-12445 GCA_964637415.1 uncultured Rikenellaceae bacterium | reverse complement strand
TATACATACGTGTTTGTGTTTGCAATACATGTGGGTTTCATCATAATCCTCTTCTATTCTCTGGTTGGAATATCATACTATTTTTTAAATTTGATATTTAAACGCGACTGATTTTTCACATTTTCGTATGCTGGCAGGCAGTAAATATTATCAGAGCATCTGGTTCGATGAATCTGATCCCTCGGTTATCAGGGTTATCGATCAGAACAGGTTGCCATTTTTCTTTGAAATAAAGGAATTATGCTCCGTTGAAGATATTTATAATGCAATAAGCGATCTGACTGTAAGAGGAGCTCCGCTTATAGGTGCAGCGGCAGCATTCGGCATTTATCTCGCCACCCTTGAAGAGACCTCTCTGACCGGTCACCGGAATCTTCTCGAAAATGCAGCAAGGTATCTTATTTCATGCCGCCCGACGGCAGTGAATCTTTCACGGTCTGTAAATTATGTAATGAATAAGCTTAAAAATGAAGCGCCTGAAGATGCCCGGGAAATAGCCCTGCGTGCTGCACTTGAAATCTGTGAACAGGAAAAAGAGAATTGCAGGCTGATCGGGGAACATGGGCTTCCTCTCATTGAAGAAATAAGTAAAAGAAAACAGGGAAAACCAGTCAACATACTAACTCACTGTAATGCCGGTTGGCTTGCATGTATCGATTATGGAACAGCTACCGCTCCCGTTTATCTGGCACACGGATCAGGTATTCCTGTACACGTCTGGGTAGATGAAACAAGACCACGTAACCAGGGTTCGAGGCTGACAGCCTGGGAACTCGGGCAGGCAGGAGTCCCCTATACTTTGATCACCGATAATGCAGGCGGACATCTGATGCAGCATGGCATGGTCGACCTGGTTATCGTAGGGAGCGACCGTACAACGCTGAGCGGCGATGTGGCGAACAAAATAGGAACCTATCTCAAGGCTCTGGCAGCATACGATAATAATATACCCTTCTATTCTGCATTCCCTTCATCGACATTCGATTTCGGCATCAGCAATGGCCTTAATGAAATACCTGTCGAAGAACGCAATCCGGAAGAGGTTTCTCATGTTGAAGGGCTGACCGGGGGAAGAATTGAACATGTCAGGATTTGTCCCGATAACGCCCGAAGTGCTAATTATGCTTTTGATGTAACACCGGCAAGACTGATAACCGGACTCATTACTGAAAAGGGAATTTGCAAACCTGAAGAGAAAGAAATACGAAAAATGTTTTCAGATAAAATAAATTAAAAATGGAAGGTGTCGTAAAATTTAATTGCCACTGGACCCAATGCGGCCCCGTTATTTCCGATGAACAATATGAAATAATAAATTACTGGAGAGAGATCCTTTTTAACATGGACCTTATAGGAGCCTATGAGAATGGAGTGGGTTTCGGTAATCTGAGCATGAGGATCAGGGGTGGCAATCAGTTTATCATTACGGGATCGGCAACCGGTGAGATCCCTGAGCTTGAACCCGGTCATTATGTAAAGGTCAATTCTTTCAATATCGACGACAATGCAGTACAGTGTACCGGTCCGCTTAAGGCTTCATCGGAATCCCTGACCCATGCGGCCATTTATCTTGCCGATCCCGATGTCAACGCTGTAGTACATGTTCACAGTATAGATCTGTGGAATGAGATAATATACAAGGTGCCAACAACAAATCCCTCCATGGATTACGGAACAACGGGACTTGCAAAAGATATATTCCGCCTTTTCAGCGATTCGGATGTTTTTGAAAAGAGGATCATTGTTATGGCTGGCGACAGGGCCGGGATCCTGACATTCGGACAGGATATCGATGAAGCTGTGAATGTATTAATGCATTACCTTAAAAAGGAATAACAGGAATCGCAGGAGTTCCGGTATCTGATGATCCGGAATTTCATAATGTCAGGTTAATTCAGAGCATCCTCAACCGGATTTCCTTTCAGGAGATTCAACAGGTTCATTGCGGCCCTTCTTTGAAGTTCAACAGAAGCCCTGTCAGAATACCAGGCATAATGACCCGTACAAATTATCCTCGGATGACTGACCAGTTTTGATTGTTTATCAGTAAGCGGCTCATCCTCATAAACATCTATCCCGGCGCTATGTATCTTTCCATAATTCAGTGCTTCCAGCAATGCTTCCTCATCAATCACTCCTCCCCGTGAGGTATTTATTACTACAGGCTTTCTTTTCATAAGTTGAAATTGCCCGGGACCAAGTAAATGCTTTGTCTCATCAGTGAGATTACAGTGAATACTGATCACGCCGGAGCTCTCAAGCAATCCATCAAGCTCAACCCGCTGAATTGCCAGCTCTCTGAAATGACTTTCCGGCTTATAAGGATCGCAGGCAAGAACACCTGCAAAAAGAGGGGTTGCTTTTCTGCAAAATTCACTTCCTATCCTACCGACACCAATTATTCCAAGAATTTTATCATTCAATTCAAAAATATCGCTGACAGGGGGAGTACCAAATCCGTTTTGCAACTGTGATTTTGTATTCCACATCCCGCGGATACATGCAAACATCAAACCCAGGGCATGGTCGGATACCGAGTGATTTGCATATCCCTGCACATTTGCTGCTTTTACACCGTGCCTGGTACAAGCATCAACATCAACATTATCATAACCCACTCCGTAACGGACAACTGCCTTCAGGTTTTTCATCCCCGAAAGAAAAGTCTCATTTATTGAAGTATGTCTTACAAGGATCCCGTCAGCATTTTCTGCAAACTTCATTTTTTCTGCGAAATTTCCCGTATATCCCGGGAAGATCCTCAAAACGATATTATTCTTCTCAAATAGCTCTTTCTCGAAATCGTAGGACTTATATCCTGAATCCAGAATTACAACTTCCATAATTAATTCTACTTAGACAGATAATAAAACAAAAATAAATACATTTTTACCATCCGGTGAATTATTTTAAATGCCGGAACCTGGAACATAGAGCCGGATTTTTCGAAAATTACATATATTTGTGTACTCTAACTCCTTTTTAATCAATAAAACCTGATTTTTATGAAGAACGGAATTCTACTCATTTTAATCTTTGTTGGGTTTAGTTTTGCCGGTAAGGCACAATGGACCCAGTCATACACCGGAATGGATTTATCCCGTACAATAAGCGTCGTGGATGATAATGTGGCCTGGATAAGTGATGCTGCATTACCTTCCTTTGCTGTGACAGTGGACGGAGGACTTACCTGGACAAAAAAGGATCTGCCCGAAGTCATTGCCAGCAAACATGGTGTATTGTCAGCGGTAAGTTCCACAGTTGCATATATTGTTTGCAATCCGGGAGGAACCGCCACCGGAATTTATAAGACGATTGACGGTGGAACGACATGGAATAAACAATCTACCGGATTCAACGAATTCAGCCCTTTCCCTGATTTTGTCTATTTCTGGAATGAAAATGAAGGAGTAGCTGTTGGTGATGCGACACCAGACGGATACTTTGAAATATATACCACAAATAACGGAGGTGAGCTCTGGAGTCGTGTACTGCCCGAAAAAATGCCTGCAGGCACTAATGAGTATACTGTTAATGTAAGGTCAGGATCATTCCGTGTAACAGGAGATGCCTTTTTTTTCAAAGTATACAACCCAACGACCCCAAGAATATTCAGGTCAACAGATAAAGGCCTTAGCTGGACCGCTATAACCACACCTTACTTTGACAGCTTTGCATTTAAAAATATAAATACCGGCCTCCTGTCTTATAAGTCTTCAACTCAAAGCAAAATTTATTCAACAACTGATCAGGGACAAAGCTGGCCGGAATTTAATGCAACCGGGTTCGGCAGCCCTGTTGAATATCTCCCATCGGCGGATACATATTTCAGTCTGGGCAGCAACCTATCCTATTCAAATGATAATGGTACTACATGGACCGCCCATCCTTCTTTTAAAAATGCACCTACATATAACATCGGATTTGCTCCATCGGGAAAGATCTTCATATCAGGCAGACAATATGCATATACCTCAACGAGTCATACAATTGAGAATACTTCCCTGACAAGTATGCAGATAATAAATGCCAGGACAATTGACATATCATTCAGTTCGGATGTGGAACAGGCAAGTTCACAGGACACTGCAAATTATGACCTTTATTATGTGCCCGCTAAAGCAAATCAGTTTCTTAAGATACTCACCGCAACCCGCGATAATCTTGACCATTCGCTGGTACGCCTTATCACTGAAGAAGACCTGCCTGCAGGTACTCTGAAAATCCTTGTAAGTAATGTTAAAAGTATTTCAGGAATCCCTGTAATAAATGGCGGTGCCCAGGCTACCTTTACAGTTGAGAACAGCGGAATTTATTCTTCTGTAAATTACCCGTCTGAGAAAAAAATCCGTTTATACCCGAATCCTGCTGCAAATGTTCTGAATATTTCTGACGTTCCGGTAAATTCGGAAATCAGCATTTACTCCGTTTCCGGTAAAAAACTTATGGAACAAACAACTTCAGGAAATTCAGAGATCCTTGATATCAGTAAAATAAAAGCCGGCGCCTATCTGATTAAGATTAAAAATACTGGCGGAGTAATCCTTGAGAAATTTATTAAACATTAAATAACTTTCAAATTCCCCATACTGGTTAAAGTACAATTAAATACGTGATTGTTCTTACCTCTTTTCCAACTTCTTAATTCTTAATTCGTTTGTTCTATTGTTCTTACTTCTTTTTTATTAAAAACATAGATCTTCCCTTAAGTTAACAAACTCTTTTTCAGCTTTCTCCCTTCAGGGTCGGGGTAAAAAAGCTGAACCAAAAGCTGACCAGATTAAATATTTTTAACATATATTGCCCCTTTCTCCTTCTCAGTAAGAAGGCTGATTTCCGGCATATATACTATTTTAGCCGCTTGTTCCATCAAAAATCTGATGAGAAAAATTTTTTTAACATCCCTGTTGTTCCTTCAGCTGTGTCAATATATTGTTTCACAGGATATTGACTCGGGTCTTGTATTTGACCTTACCGTCCGTTACCGTTTTGAACTGTGGGACGGATTCAATTCAAAAAACTATGGAGATGATGGTCCGGATGCAATCGGAAAACTGAATGATAAATTTCTTCTTCAAAGGATCATCCCCGGCTTAATCTATAATAAGGGGAAAATAAGCGCTGCATTTCATATGCAGGATTCCCGGGCATTCGGATGGTCACTAAGCGAGAAAAATTACCCCGATCTCTACAGGAGCTGTGAACCGGGCTCTGAAACTTCATATTATATGATGAACCCACAGGAAGAGTTCTTCGAAATATATGACCTTTATTTTGAATACAGGGAACTGATAAAGAATCTCTCGGTAAAGATAGGCAGACAGAAGATCTTTTACGGCGACTGGAAAATCTTTGAGATGTCCCAGTGGGGGAATACCGGCAGATATACCTGGGATGCAATAAAAGTTTCTTACAGAAAGAATGATGAATACATCGATATCTTCGGAGGGGGAACAAAAACTCATGACCCGCATAAAACTTATGCCCCTTTCACACACCTGGAATACCTTGGAGGTGGCATTTATGCACATAAAAACCTGACCCCGTGGCTGAATGCAGAAACTTTTTATGCCCTGAAAACCCAGGGTACTGCCGACTATATAAAGACCCTTTCAATAAACAGGAACTGGATCGGATTAAAACTTTTAAGCCCGGAAAACCAAAGATTGTCTTATGATATCCTATATGCCCGGGAATTCGGCAGTGAAGATGGAAAGCAGATAAAAGCCCACGGATTTGGAATTAAAACAGTCTACAGATTTGATGATCTTCCGGCAACTCCTGAATTAAGTATGGGCTATTATTATGCTTCGGGAGATAAGCCGGATGATGATATTATCCAGACTTTTGAACCTGTTTACGGATCCCGGGCAAAATTCCACGGGTTCATGGGATTCGGTTCATGGTCAAATCTGAGTAATCCCCAGGCTTCCCTTAAATTTACAGCTCCCGGAAAAAGAATGTACATCGAGCTGAAACATATGCTTTTTTTTATACCTCAACCTCAGGACTGTGATTTTCTGAACACAATGAAGATCAGTGAAGGCAGCAATCACCTCGGTAACGAGACCAATCTCTACTTCAGACACCAGCATAACGATCACTGGCAGTTTACCGGTGTTCTCGGATATTTCAATCCGGGCGATCTTGAACCGATCAATTTCAAAGAGCCTGAAGATGCTTTCTGGATGGGCCTTCAGGTACAATATAATTTAAACTGATCATCGAAATATTATCATAAAATCATAATTTTAGCAAAATAAGTATTTTGCTGAAATTATGATCCTGAAATTCGCCATCAGGAACCTCCTTAAAAGACCTTTCCTTAATCTTGTAAAAATTACCGGACTAAGTCTTGCTTTGAGCGGTATATTGCTCATTATCCTCTTCCTGAAAAACGAACTGACCTATGATCAGTTCCATAATAAATCCGACCGGATCTACAGGCTTACCACTATCGATCAGACTTTCATTGCCGGAAAACAGTTTGCAAGAGTTCATAATCCGGCATTTATTCCGGCTATGGCTGACTTTTTTCCGGAAGTTGAGAACTATGTCAGACTCGCACCGGTCAGGGGCGGTGTTATGAAACACGGAGAAAACTATGTAATAATCAACCAGGCTTTCGAATGCGACAGTACCTTCTTCGATGTGTTCGATGCAGAACTTCAGACCGGTAACCCCGAAACAATATTGAACGGCCCGGGATCAATGGTCATATCTGAAAGCTTTGCGAAAAGAGTCTTCGGGAATGCTGATCCTGCAGGACAGATACTTACATTGCCGTCCGGTCAGTATTATGGAAAGAATCTCAATTTTACAATAAAGGGGGTGATGAAGGACTTCCCCCGGAACAGCCATTTTCACCCCGACTTTATAACAACACCTGTCGATAAATATGTCCTGGAATTCTGGGCATGGTCTTATCTTGTACTTTCTGAAAATGCAGATCCCGGCAGGATCATTTCAGGTTTCACTGATTTCTACTCCTTAAAAGGAAGCCGGAAAACTGAAGGAACAAGGATTGAAGCAGACCTGCAAAAAATTACTGAAATACATTTACATTCAGATAAACTTCGTGAAATAGAGACAAACAGCAGCATGACTGTGATCTATACTCTGGCTCTGGCTTCCCTGATCCTGCTGCTTATTGCCCTGGCCAACTATGCAAACCTGAACACCGGAATGGCTTACCACAGCGACAAATACCTGTTCATAAGCAAAATATCAGGCTCCTCCGGTTTTATGAACCTGAACTATTTTCTTACCGAAGGTCTGATAATTATTATCCTTTCCCTGGTTTTTAGTTTATTCATACTGACCGGAGCCGATATAATCATTCAGAGATATACCGGACTTGAGCTGTTTACAGGCAATATCGTTCTGATAATATCTGTCGTGTTGTTGTTCTTTGCTTTAAGTTTATTATCAGGTATTATGCCTCTGCTGAAACAGGGGATTACAAATCTTATAGCATCGCCGGAAAACAGGAAAATTAATTATCACGGCAGAAAAGGAATGAGCCTTACAATTATTGTACTTCAATATGCAATTTCAACAGCACTGATAATAGCTGTGATTGTAATTGCAAGACAAACCAAATATGCAACTGATCTGAGCATGGGTTCAGAAAATGAAAATATAATTTGTTTTGAAAATGTTCACACCGATATACAAAACAAGTTTGAAATATTCAAGGAGGAACTTCTGAAGTTCAATTCCGTCCGTTTTGTTTCAGCAATGCTTGAACCACCAGGTGGGGAAGCAAACGATATGTTCCGCTTCACCATGGAAGATTATACGGGAAATGAAACAGACAAGGCCGGAAACCTGACAGGCATTTTCCCCTGTGACTATTCATTTGCAGATATATTCAATCTTGAATTTCTTGCAGGAAATAACTTTTCGCAAAATAACAGGGATAATGAAGGTTCCGGAGAATATATTATCAACGAATCTGCCATGAAGAGGTTCAATTATACCGATCCGGCAGAAATAACCGGAAAGGATTTCCGCCTTCTGAGCGGTATTGAAGATGTTGATATCCCGGCAGGAAGAATTATTGGTGTTGTAAATGATTTTCATCTTTCGGGAATTAAAAAGAAAGTTGAACCGCTTGTCCTGTTCAAACGCGACAGGCTGTGGTTGTTGAATTTCGTGGTTTCATTCAATCCCGGATCAGAAAAACAGGCTTTAACTGATATTGAAAATGTCTGGACAAAATTATTTCCCGGTTATCCTTTTCAGTTTAAGTATGTCAGAACAATGTATCGTGACATTTACCGGTCTGAGTTCTTACAGGTGAAGCTGTTATCGGCTTTTACCATTACGGCTCTGTTCATCTGTTCAATGGGCCTACTCGGCCTTTCGCTGCTGATGACCCGTCGACGTACAAAAGAGATCGGCCTGCGCAAGATCAACGGGGCCGGAATAAAAGAACTTGTCTGGATGCTGAATCTGGATCTTGTTAAATGGATAATCCTCTCATTTGTAATAGCTGTCCCCGTCTCCGTAATTGCAATGAGAAAATGGCTGGGGAATTTTGCATATCAGATCAGCCTCAGCTGGTGGATATTCATTCTTGCAGGATTGGTTTCTGTTCTTATTGCCCTTCTGACTATCTCATTTCAATCGTTGAAAGCAGCTTCACAGAATCCTGTTGATTCACTCAGATATGAGTAGCACCCCTCTTTTTATCGGGTAAAGTACTTCATGCAATCCTGTGTGATAATTTAAAAGTTAGAATTTCCGATAATTATTCACCAAAGATCATTTATTTAGCGTTTCTTTTTGAAGACGTCATGCAGAGCTGGAAAAGAGTATTTGGCATTATCTGGACGGGGCAGCTTATTTCAACCCTCAGCAGTTCCGTTGTGGGGTATGCCGTCGTTTTCTGGCTCAGCATAGAAACAAAATCAGCGGAGGTACTTGCCTGGTCAACAATAGCAGCATTATTACCGCAAATGATCATCGGCCCCTTTACAGGAGTTTTCATTGACCGCTGGGACCGGAGGATGACCATGATTATGGCCGATATCTTCATAGCTGTTTCTACCCTGTTTATGGCTGCAATGTTCATGAAAGGTGATGTAAAAATTTCATTTGTCTACCTTCTCCTTGTCATGCGTTCCATAGGCAGCGCCTTCCATGTACCCGCCCTGCAGGCCTCCATCCCTTTGCTTGCTCCGGAATCTGAACTTATGCGCATATCCGGTATCAACCAGGTTATCCAGTCGGTGAGCGTTATTGCCGGTCCGGCGCTGGCTGCCCTGATGATAACTGTTCTCAACATGACATGGGTTCTGATGTGCGATGTGGCAGGCGCCTTAATTGCCGTTGTCACACTTCTGCTTGTCAGGATCCCTAATCCTGTAAGAAAAGAAGATGCACCAACACCTCATGTCCTGCGGGAACTGAAAGAAGGCTTTCGTGAAATTTATAATCATCCGGGTTTATTATGGCTCTTCATAATAATTGTAATTGCACATTTCTTTATCATGCCGGTTGCCGTACTCTTCCCGCTGATGACAATCAATCATTTCAACGGAGGAACCTGGCAGATGAGCATCGTTGAAGTAGCCTGGGGATTAGGAATGCTCGCGGGCGGCGCTTTACTTGGAATTAAAAAGATAAAGATAAGCGAGATCAGGATAATCAATTCGACATTCCTCGTTCTCGGACTTACATTTCTGTTCTCAGGATTATTGCCTGGTACAGGATTCTGGTTCTTTGCCGGTTTTACACTTGTCGGAGGAATAACAATGGCTGTTTACTCGGCATCATTCATGGTTGTTATCCAGACAACAGTTGATACTGCGGTTATGGGCAGGGTATTTTCAATTTATGGCAGCCTCACCCTTCTGCCTTCAATGATCGGATTACTGCAAACAGGATTTATTGCGGATTCAATAGGAGTATCAAATGCATTCATAATATCAGGCTCAGCAATTACAATCCTGGGATTCAGCGCTTTCTTCATTCCGGCATTAAAGGCGATGGTAAATAAAGACAAACAGGTTAATTATACAGAAAAGCAAGAAATAAAGGAACAGAAACTCTCATTGTGAAAGTTACTGCCTCCTTAAATAACTACGTATTATAATACGTATTAAAAAACGTATTATAATACGTAGTTTTTATTTTTGCTCTTTCGTAAGCGTATTGAACCCGAACAGCACATAAAGCGGGCAGAACCCTAAAAAGCTTGTAACAACAAATACCGCTGCAAGTATCAGAAGTATTACAGCCAGGGCACCTGTTATAACATGTGTGAAATAAAGTATAACCACTACAAGAGCGACAAGTATTCTGATCACTCTGTCAATAGTTCCCATGTTCTTTTTCATTTTTTTCTGAAATTAATTTTTTATAACACATCTGCTTACCAGATTCCGGTAAGTCCGTTTAAGATATCTTACTATTAATCCTCCTAAAGTTAAGACCAAAATTGTTGTAATCATATTAATAATTTGCACAATAAACATTTGAAAGATGATTTTGTTCATTACTTAAAACGAAAAAGGCGCCATCTTACAACATAAGTCATGTTTATCTTCCGGGGGAATAAATATTTTTAGCTGTCAGCCGGAGAACAATGTTTGGCCGCTAATTGTTAAATTAAAAATAAATTAATGAATAACGCAATTTTCAATTTTGCTGAACCGGTCAATGAGCCGGTCCTGGCTTATATTAAAGGAAGCAGGGAAAGAGAGCTGCTTGAAAAGGAACTCGCTGACCAGAACAACAGAGTGATTGACATCCCTCTGATTATAAATGGGAAAGAGGTCCGGACCGGTATTACAGGAAAAATTACAAATCCTTCCGATCATAATCATGTCCTTGCAACTTATCATATGGCAACTGAAAAAGAGGCTGCAATGGCTATAGATGCAGCACTTTCGGCAAAATGTGAGTGGATGAATCTTGCCTGGATGGAAAGGGCGGCAATAATGGCAAAGGCTGCCGAACTCATATCGAAAAAATACAGGTTCCGGCTTAATGCAGCAACAATGCTGGGACAGGGGAAAAATGCTTTTCAGGCTGAAATCGAATCAGCCTGTGAGGTTATAGATTATCTGCGGTTCAACAATTATTTTGCATCCCTGATCTACAGGGAGCAGCCAAAATCAGGAGCAGAAATTATTAACAGGTTAGAGTACCGGCCGCTTGAAGGATTTGTATATACCATCACTCCGTTCAATTTTACCGCCATCGCATCTAATCTTAATACCAGTGTTGTTCTGATGGGAAACACAACAGTCTGGAAGCCGGCAACAACAGCGGTGCTTTCAAACTATTATCTGATGAAGATATTTGAGGAAGCCGGAATGCCTGCAGGAGTGATTAATTTCGTTCCCGGGTCAGGGTCTCTGATAAGCGGAGTTGTTTTAAAACATAAGGAACTGGCGGGAGTTCATTTCACAGGATCGAATGCAACTTTCAATACTATCTGGAAACAGGTCTCTGAAAATCTCGGAATTTACAAATCTTACCCTAAAATAGTAGGTGAAACCGGAGGCAAGGATTTCATTTTTGCACATAATTCAGCAGATCCGGCAGCTCTTGCGACAGCTATAATCAGAGGGGCATTTGAATATCAGGGACAGAAATGTTCTGCCGCATCAAGAGCATATATTCCAGGATCGATATGGGATGAAACAAAAAAGCATATTATCAGAATGATCTCCGGGATCAGAACAGGCAACGTTACAGATCTGAACAACTTTATGAATGCGGTGATTGATGAGCCTGCATATGACAGGATCATGTCCTATATTGATAAAGCAAAAGAATCGCCTGATATTGAAATAATGACCGGAGGAAAAGGGGATAAATCCTCAGGTTATTTTATTGAGCCGACCATACTTATCACGAAAGCTCCCCATCATATAACGATGGAGGAGGAGATCTTTGGTCCGGTAATTACAATATTCATATATGATGACGATAAATATGATGAAACCTTAAAGCTTTGTGATGAGACATCTCCTTATGGTTTGACCGGATCTATTTTCAGTCTCGATAAATATGCCATGATAAAAGCATGCAGGGTATTGAGGTATGCTGCGGGGAATTTTTATATAAACGACAAGCCTACGGGAGCTATGGTAGGACAGCAGCCCTTTGGCGGAGCAAGGGCTTCGGGGACAAATGACAAAGCAGGTAGTCATCTGAATCTCCTCCGCTGGGTCAGTCCGCGTACAATAAAGGAAACATTAATTCCGGCGACAGATTTCAGATATCCGTATATGGATAATGAATAAGTTTTTCTTTTTTGGATAATTTCCAACAAATAGTTAATATTGCAATCCGTTTCCGGGCCCATAGCTCAGATGGTTAGAGCATCCCGACTGAAGTCGGGAGGGTCGCTGGTTCTTTCTACATATTGTTTTTCGGGCCCATAGCTCAGATGGTTAGAGCACCTGACTCATAATCAGGGGGTCGC
>CAZWUB010000100.1:0-12628 GCA_964637415.1 uncultured Rikenellaceae bacterium | reverse complement strand
TGTTTGTTCCCAGGGCATCGCCTCCTGCACCTGTTGATCCGGCACCTCCACCACCCCCTCCACTAGCTGTTGAGGTTCCGCCGGCACCATTACCGCCGGGATAAACAACATCTCCGATACTGGCTGTAGCCGAACCAATTCCTCCGGCCGCAATTCCACTGTTTGGAGCTGCTCCGCCTGCGCCTCCTTCGGCATAGACAGTTCCTGTGCTACCAAACCATGAAGGATTTCCCTTTCCACCTGCCGATGCCGTTCCGGCTTTTGATGCCCCTACAGTAACAGTATAATTTGCACCGGGAGTAACTGATAAAAGCTTTTTGGCATAAGCTCCTCCAGCTCCACCGCCACCACCACGTACATTGTATGCAGAATTTCCACCTCCGGCTCCACCGCCACCCCAGCATTCAACAATGATCGATGTAACACCGGATGGAACAATAAAAGTTCCGCTTGATGTAAATGTCTGGCTCTGCCCCATACTCATATCAATGGAATAAAGAAGCGCCAGGAACATTACTGAAAATTGCCGGAGAACCTTTGATGATTTCATTTTCTCAGGGATAAGGGAAGGTTTTTATTTTACAGGGCAGATTATTTTGCCAGTGGAAGCTCAGCTTCCGCATATTTTTCAGGTTTTACATCCGTAGGTGCAGAATAGGTTACACGCAGCTTTCCGGAAGTAAAATCCAGGTCCCCGACCTTATTGAGATTCAGCTGAAATTTCCTCAGCGCATTGGGAGTATATACCGCAACTCCATTTGCGATGCCAACCCGGGTTATCTTTCCCTGTGATGAGATATGATCAACAGCAATATCACCAAAAACAGACATATTCCCTGTTCTTTTAAATACAAAACTGATTGCCGGTTCAGAATCATTTATTAGATTGAATTTAAGGTCTGAGAGGGTTATATTTGCAGTTGATACTCCCTTTCTTATAATTACAGGAATTGTTATACCAAATACTGGTGTTATCCTTACCGAAATCGACGTTGTATCTCTTGACTTGTCTTCCTCACCCAGCGGGGTATTATTCCGGGTTGCCCTGAAATAAAAGTGAGAACGGTATTCTCCATCCTGCAATTCACTTGTTCTTGTCAGCTGGACTTTTACAACCTGGGCTTCATTCGGACCCAGTGTTACTGTTCTGGGGAAATAACGAATGAACCTGTCTGCAAAGCTCTGTCCCGGATCAGGTTCAGTGATAGTTTCAAATCCACCGTCTTCTTTCATTCTTATCTGGACGAGGGATATTGCATAGGTTGCAGTATCATTTCCGGTATTTGCAAGGTTAAGGTCAACAGACCTTTTTGATCCCTCAAAGACAACCCTTCTGGGTGTTATCAGGAGATCGCCCTGGGCACTCCCATTAACAGGAAAAAGTGCTGTAAAAGCACTTATTCCCGCCAAAAATATCAGAAATCTAAAATGACCTGCTGTGTCTCTTGATTTCCTGAAAAAGTTCAATCTTGTTTTTGACATTGGATTTAGGTTTATTATCCCTGCTAGTTGAAATCAAATGAGATTTCATAAGTTCCCGTATAAATTCCTGCAGGGTTATCGTTAAGGGTTCCCACATTTAGTGTTGCCCCTACATATACTGTCTGAGATCCGTTTTGCAGGCTGCCCGTACCGGCGCCGGGCACCGGTATTGAAACCCATTCGTCAATAGTCATGGTTTTCGGAGAATTTGTATGTCTGAGAATTACCGGCTTTTCGGGCAGAGTGATTGAAAAGGATGCATCCTGCTCGCCTGTTACATAAAAACAGGCAGCATTATGCATCCCTGTTCCCTTATAAACACTTCCCAATACAGAAACGGAGCCCTGAGGACTTAGAATGATCTTTCCCCCTTCAGGGCCCGGGGCAAAGCGCCCGAAATTAAGCTGTGAGGTTTCGGTTGCAGTAAACACAGGGATTATCTCAGCAATGATATGGCCGGTTGCTGAAACCTGCGAAAATGCTTCAGAAGCAGTCAGAGCAAACAGAATAAGCAGGCTGTAATAAAAATTTTTGAGCCTCTTCATTTTCTTTTTGAAAATGTAGCTTTAGCTAAAATTTCATTATTGATAATTTACAGTGATTGTAAATTCACCGCTACCGCCTGCATTTGAAGTGTTATACACTCCACCGGGCTGATTTGCAATAACATTAAGTGTGGCCCCTATCAGAAGCGTCGAAGTCCCGCCTGTCAGGGTTCCTGTAGTTACCGGACTGGAAGTCCATGTGTTAATTGTCATGAGATCAGTTCCATTCGATACAGTGGTTGCTCCTGCCGGCAGTTCGATTGTGTAAGTGGCATCTGCGGCCCCTGTAACAGTAAAACTGGCGGCTGTTGGAGTTCCTCCGGTCATTATTGTTACACCACCACTTACAGTCCGATTACTATTGGTAGCAAGGATACAGGTACCTGCAGTACCGCTCGGAGCAAGATTCCCGAAATTCATATCAACGGTTTTTGATATTGCTATCGGAGTCAGAATTGTGGCAGCGGCAGAGGCTGTAGCTGATGATTGAGAAAATCCGACGGCAGTAAACATACAAATCATAATCCCTAATGCAAATAGTTTTTTCATTTTGAAATTTTTAGTTCAACAATTTTGATTTTACAGACTTTATAGTTTAACGGTTTTAAACGCTTCACTTAAAATTTTGTTTCAACAATCTCCAATAAATCTTATCAGTACAGTAGAAAAAGACATACAAAAAAATAAAAAAATCACCTCAAATGATAGCTAATTTAGTTAACATCAATATGAAGTTATTAACAAAACCGTTGTTATAATGGCTCTTACGGGATCTAAATATTTTACCGGACAGATCCCGCTCCTGACCTGAAAAATTAATCGGAAAGTGACGGTGGAGATGCCGTAATTCCCCAATTTGCGGAGGGTTCAGGGCCCATTATGAACTTAAGTTCACCTCCGGTCATGATATCTTTGTGATCAATAAACGGCTTATTCAGAGGATTCCCGTTCAGTGTGGCTGATTGAATATAAATATTGACATCAGAGTTATTAACAGTTTTTATTATGAATTTATTTCCGTTACCGGTATTGATTATTACTTCCCCGAACATGGGACTTCCAATCGCATAAGTTGTACTTCCCGGTGTAACCGGATAGAAACCAACTGAACTGAAAACATACCACGATGATAATGATCCCATATCCTCATTTCCACATAACCCTCCCGGACCTGTTCGATATAGCTGTTCACAAACCTGTCTTACCCTGAACTGGGTCTTCCAGGGTTCACCTGAGTAATTATAAAGATATGCAACATGATGTGATGGCTGATTGCCGTGTACATACTGACCTATTGTTCCTACAACTCCGATATATTTAGGCCCTGAAATTGAAGGATCCATTTCAAAAAAAGTATCAAGCTTCCTATTGAACTTATCATTACTGCCGAATAAGTTTATCAGACCTTTAACATCATGTTGAACTGACCAGATATATTGCCAGGCATTTGATTCTGTATAATGCCTGTTTGGTCTTACTCCGACAAGAAGCGGATCGAAGTATTTATAATACCGGTGCCCGTCTTTTTCAACTATCTCCTGCTCCCTGTCTTTTATTTCTTCAAGAAAAGAGCCGTCCGATTTACGAGGCCTCATGAATTCAGTTGAACTGTCCCACACATTTTTATAATTCAATGCTCTTTTCAGGAAAAGTTCTTTATCATCGTCCTTTCCCAGTGCTTCTGCCATAATGGCAATGCTCCAGTCATCATAAGCAAGTTCCATAGTGTTTGGCACAGCTTCGGTAACCTTGTCAACAGGAGCATACCCAAGTTTAATATAATGTTCAAGGCCCGATCGGCCGGCATTCTCCGGAACCGGAGGCTGAGGTTTTTCAAGGGCTTTCTTCTTCATTGCTTCATATACAAATTCAGCATCAAAATTTCTGTAGCCTTTCATGTAAGCATCAACGATTACTGGAATAAGATGATCGCCGACCATTGATTCGCGGTAAACATTTGAGAAGTGCTGTGCCGGGAGCCATCCGAAATCCTTTATTTTTGCTTCAATCGATCTGAGGAAATCATTTACATGGTCAGGAGCTATTATTGTAAGCAAAGGATGCTGAGACCTGTAAGTATCCCAGCATGAGAACGAGGGATAAAAATCATATCCCTCAGCTACATGCACATTACCATCCATACCGAAATATTTCCCGTCAACATCCTGACCCGTATACTGTGCAAGCAGAGAGTGATAGAGAGAGGTGTAAAAAATCTCTTTCTGTTCTTCAGTGGCTCCGTTAATTTCTATCCGGGATAATTCGTTATTCCATATATTCTCAGCTTCTTTCCTGATCCTGTCAAAATCCCAGTCTGTTATTTCTGCTTCAAGATTCTTCCTTGCACCTTCGATTCCCGTATAAGACAGGGCAACTTTTATAAGGATTGACTCATTTTGTGATGTATTGAAATTTATAAAAGCTCCGATTTTCTCTCCTTTCTCCCCGTTTTTATATGGGAATATTCCACCATCCGATTCAGGTGTTCTTCGTTCGGCATCAAAGGTGCCGTAATAAAGAAACGGCTTATTGAATTCAGCACAAAAGTAAACCCTTCCTGCGGGAGTGCTCTTAAATCCTTCTACCCGGGTGTTGTTTATTATAGATATCTGAGACATTTCTGGAGCCCGGGCAGAACCTATCTGATGGCCAAGGTCTATGATTATATTTGCATTCTTTGTTTCGGGAAAGGTGTAACGATGGAAAGCTGTTCTTTTTGTTGTCGTAAGTTCAACCTTAATATCATAATCTTTAAGTCTGACAGAATAGTAACCCGGTGAAGCAGTCTCATCAGAATGTTCAAATCTTGATCTGTAGCCTTCATCGGGGTTATCGCGGGATCCGGGAAGGATCTGAAGCCTGTTGTTAACTGTCGGCTGAAAGAGTATATCACCGCCGCTTGTCATTCCAACCCCGCTGAAATGTGTATGGCTGAATCCCATTATTGTATTATCCTGCCAGGCATAGCCGGCTGCATATGTCCAGCCGGTTGTATTGCAATCCGGACTTACATGTACCATTGCATAAGGCAGGGAAGCGCCGGGGAAAGTATGACCGAAATATTGAGTTCCGATAAAGGGATTGACATAATCAACCGGATTGGATTTTTTGTTGGCGGTTGTTCTCTGTAGTGCAATTGTGGACTTTCCGGAAGATGATTCTGAAGATGAACATGAGTAAAGGCTCAGAATTATCAAACCAGCTAATGAAACCGTCAGAAAACTATTCTTTTTCATTGTTGTACTTTATTAAAAAGATAAAGTATTGGAAGCACTTAAAATATTTTAATTATAGTTCTTCCCTTTGTGTCCCTTTGTGTTAACCTTAGTGTTCCTTTGTGGTTAAAGTTAATTTCATTTAAACCACAAAGGGGCACAAAGGATTTCACAAAGGACACAAAGGGTTATTATAAGTACCTTTACAAACTCAGTTGAAAATTACAAAATTCCTGCTGTAATCAGAAATTAAAGGTATAAGTATATTTTACCATTACGGATCTTGAACTGTAAACGGGGAGGTTTGGTTCTTCCCGGGTAAGGTAGGTATTTCGTCCCTCATTGAACATGAAATAGAGATCATTCCCTTCTTTTGGATTGTAACGGATCCTGAAGTTGGTGATGATTTCATGATAGGCTGTATTATATTGTATGAATGCATTTGCCGATAATCTGGTATCCATCATATATAAGGCTTTGATGCCTGCAATATGATTGGTCATTACCAAATCTCTTTTCGGGAATTCGATATGATCGAAGTTATACGTTGAGGCCAGTTCAAAATGTCTGGAAAGGTTCCATGTTGGTTCTGCCTGGAAAGAGATCCTTGAACCGCCGAAATATTGTCCTGATTCAGTCCTGAGGATGGCATAGAAATGTTTTGACGGGGGAGTATTTACAGAACCTCTGAAGTTCAGGAATTCATATCTGCCCGTATTAACATAAACTTCATCTTCGATTATTTCGAGGCTGTCGCGCAGATTTTCAATATTATATCCCAGTGATAATTCGCCCTGCCACTGGCTTTTTGATTTTACTGTCCAGGCGACCTGGGTATTAAAGGTCATTATTGCTCCATCGGTAATATATCTGAACCATCTTATCCTTAATTCCGGTGTATGGGAATAAATTTTAGATTTTTCATCGGGAAGCCAGCCATATCTCCATGTACCTCTTAATATTGAATAGTCTTCCACGGTTTCAAAACCTATACCCGGGTTATAGTTGATCCCGGATTGCATATAGCCAATATCAAAACCCAGTCCCTTTTTTGCCCGTCTTTCCCATGTAGCCATCAGTCGGGCAGGTTCGAATGCTGTTTTGTTTTTAACACTGTCTTCATAGGTCTGGCTCCAGATGAGAGTCAGATAATCATCTCCGAAGAGGCGGAAAATAGCATCAGTGCCATAAGCAATGTTGTATGAACCATCGGCACCCATACGGCTGGTCATTATTCCACCTATGTATGAATTTTCATTTATTACCTGTCTTCTGAACCTTGAGACTCCGAAATTTTCTGACGGGACCAGAAGCATTTTATCCCCGGTACTGGTCTTTCTCCAGAGAGGTGCTGTCTGCATATCAAGTAATCCGATATCCCACTTGTTTATTTTGCCTGTAAGCCTTGCTCCGCCATATATTCTGATAGGAACCGGATCGTAATCGTCATCATCGCTTAATCCTATACGGCGGCTGTAGAAAAGGTTATTATTACCGCTTGAATTAAAATCGAAAACACTTGCCCGTTCAAGAAAAAAAAGTCGTTTTTCAGGGAAATAGAGGGCTAAACGACTAAGATTGATTTTTTCATCATCAGCCTCAACCTGTGCAAAATCAGTATTAACAGTTATATCAAGGACCAGATTGCTTGACAGTCCGTATTTTATGTCGATACCTCCTTCAGGAGATAATTTTTTCCAGTTCCAGTATCCGGTACCGTTTTCATTAATATCATTATTACTTTCATATCCGGCCATCAGATAGGGAGTGATATAAAGTGGTTTGGCAGGTTTTACTCCGCGAAGCACAATTTCCTGTGCCTGAGAAGGTTTTATTACTGAGAATTCTCCCCAGTTGGGAGGGATAGCAGGGTAAATATCAGTTTCATTTCTGGAGGGGATCCATCTCTGAACAATCAATCCCATTCTTACTTCACCATTAATTTCCTGAAAGCGAAGGCTTGATAAGGGTACTCTGATCTCCAGACACCAGCCGGCTGAATCATTTTTTACTTCAACATCCCAGAAAGCATTCCAGCTCAGGTTCATGGGCAGCTGATCATATCTTGTAATTACCGCATCACGCTGAATGCTTGCATCAAAACGGAGTCCGTCGGGGGAGGTGAAAAAGGCCACACCGTTCTCATTATCATTATATGTATCCAGTATAAAACCGAATAAATCTCCTCCCATTCCCATATAATCTCTTTTAAAACTGGCAGATTTTATCATCCCCGGATCATCACAATAAAGTCTTGCCCCCGCATAAAGATATTTGTCATCATAGGCAAAACGGACATCCGTTCTTTCACCAGGCTCTTTTCCGTACACAGGGGAATGCATTGTCATTTTAAGTGCTTCGGCAACATCCCAGGCTTCTTCATCGGGAATGCCGTCAAATATTACAGAATGGATAAGTTTGGGAATAATAACCGGTTCATTGCCGGCAGCTGATGACTGAAGCTGGCAAAACAAACCGGGGCCTGAAAGGATAAATATGAAAGTAAATAACAGGTTGCGGTAATACATATATATCAGCTGGAGAATCAAAACCTCCGGCCGGACAAGATATATAAAACGGAATTAACCTTAATTGTTACAGGATTTTTAAAATGTTAAAAACATTTAAAAACCTGAAGCCTTCATCCAGCGTAAACATAATTGAGGCCATGAAGACTGTGTTTCTCCGTTAACTGCCAGACCGTATCCATGTCCTCCCTTCCGGAAAATATGCAATTCTGAAGGGATATTTAATTTCGACAAAGCCTCATAATATGTCATGCTGTTCTTGATCGGAACCGCTTTATCATCAGCTGAATGTACAAGGAATGCGGGAGGCGTTTTTTCAGTAATCTGAAGTTCATTTGAAAAATGTCTGACAGCTTCTTCAGTCGGATTTTCACCGATAAGATTTCTCCTCGAACCCATATGTGTAAATGATGCATCCATAGTGATTACAGGATACATCAGAATTGAAAAATCCGGGCGGGCACTGATATTGTCTTTTACATCATACACTTTTTCATCAAAATGAGTTGAAAGAGTTGAAGCAAGATGTCCGCCTGCTGAGAAGCCGATAACACCAATTTTCGAAGGATTTATATTCCAGGAAACTGCGTTCCGCCTTATTGTACGCATTGCTTCCTGAGCATCCTGTAAGGGGCCGATGGATTTATCCTTCATTATAAGGTCGGAAGGGAGCCTGTATTTTAGAATTATCCCGGCTATACCATTATCATTCAGCCATTTTGCAATGTCATTCCCTTCGTGGTTGAAAGCAAGAGCTCCGTAGCCGCCGCCAGGACATATCAGGACAGCTGTTCCTGTGGCTTTTTCTTTTGGAGGCAGAAATACTGTAAGGGAAGGATCGGTGACTTTGATCCACCGGGTAATTATTCCGTTTTCAACCGTTGAGACTTCCTGATAATCACTGCCGGAAATTGAACCCGGTATGCCGCCAGGCCATAATTTCATTGTAGTAACCTGGGCATTTAAGCTGATAACCAAAAGGTTTGTGACCAGTACTGTTATGATTAATGATAATTTTTTCATCTTATAGATCTTTTTTATTTAATATTCAAGAATTTGTCCGTCGGCCAGCAGTTTTTCCCTGATTTCGGGATATGTAATTTCATGAATGGATTTCTTATTATTCAGCGCCATCGATGCAATTGTTCCGGCGCTCTGGCCGAGGATCATAAAAACCGGCTCCATTCTGATTGATCCGAAGGCAATATGCGAGCAGGAAACACAAACCGGAACGATAAGGTTGGTACATTCTTCCTGTTTTGGTAATATTGACCCGAGATCGATCTGATAGGGCTTTGGCGCTCCAACACCAATGTCACCTTCATTCTGGACGAATCCTTCCGGTGTCACATATCTTTGAATATTATGTGAATCCATTGTATATGAGCCCATGCCGACAGGATTTGGGACAGGTCTTTTGATCAGAACATCATTTTCAGTCATTACATATTTCCCGAGCATTCTGCGTGCTTCCCTTACATAGATATTATATGGCCAGTAGCCGTTATCTGTAAATTCGTCTTTTGAATAACCCCATGAACTCATTTCGGTTCTCAGCCATTCAGGCAGACGTGGATCTGTTGAAGCAAAATAAAGCAATCCTTTCTGGTAAGTGATATGTTCCTTCAGGATCTCCTTCCTTCTTTCATAGGATGCTTCGGGATAATCATAGTTCATCCCTATATTATCGGAACTGAATGGGCCATGGTTATTAACGTCAGTTTTAAGGTTTGGAATTTCATCATATTTTGCAAAGAACTCTTTCCATCCTGTTGCCATTACCCTTACAAACAATTCGTACTGAGTGCTGTCATAACCTTCAGGTTTTGTTATAGGTACTTTGTTTTCCGGATGTTGTGTAAGGCAGAGCCTGTAGCAATATGCCTGGATCTTATTATCACCTGTTCCGTTTTCCCCCGGCATTTCAGAAGAAATACGTGGAAGGAGACCGCTTGAAGGATCTCCCGGTATTTTATACGGACTTATGTTTGTCTTAAAATAATGTCCATGGTGAAAAACGCCCTTCTGAATACCGTTCCATGTTTCTCCATAAACACTGTTGGCTTCCCTTCCTACATGATAGCTTACACCTGAAGCGGCCATCAGGTCACCCTCATAAGTTGCATCGATAAAGATCTTCCCTTTAAATGTAAGACCGCTCAGGGTACGGATTGAAATTATCTTTCCGTTCTTCTTAATGACACCTGATTCCCTGTCGAGCCATTCATCGCGGTAAACAGGGATGTTATTATCAGCAATAAATTTCTCAAATGCGGCTTCGGCAACATGGGGTTCAAATATCCACATTGTACGTTTTTCCCCATCTATGGCGGGACTTCCCTGGCCGCGGTTGCCATATTCTGATTTAAGCTGCCATTTCCAGGATTCTGGCTTTTCATAATGCCTGTAGATAAACTGGTAGAATTCTCTTGCAATTCCTCCTATGACCTCTTTGTTTCCTGTATCTGTAAATCCGAGTCCTGATGATGAAAGGCCCCCAAGGTGAGTATCGGGAGATACAATAATCACAGATCGGCCCATTCTTACTGCCTGAACGGCTGTTGTGACTGCCGCTGAGGTTCCTCCGTAAACAATAACATCGGCTTTAAATGTTTGTGATCCTGACTCCTGATTACACCCGAATCCGGAAAACACTAGTCCGGATACTATTAAAAGTGATAAATATTTATTCATAAATTACTTGTTTTTAAACACAAAGAGCACAAAGTTCGCACGAAGAGCACAAAGGATTTATAATGTATACAAAGGAGTCCTTTCGTTTCTATATATTATTTTTCAAATACAAATTTATTTAAACCCGAAGTCAATTTATTTGTTTCACCGGGTAGAATAAAATCCCCTTCCATGTTTGCCGGTAAAATTATCAGGTATTCCATAATATTACCTGTGTTCCTGAATTCCGCAGTTATCTGACCCCTGATCGTAGGTACTGTTACCTTGCTGTGAGTGAGATGGCCCAGTTGAGGTTTAACTGTAACTCTTTCAAATCCGGGCTCAGCAGGATGAATTCCCCATAAATATCCCGGAATAATGTTTGCAGGAGCTGCGCCCCAGGCATGGTTCCAGTCGGAATTGGGTTTGTATTTCATGTCCCAGGCTTCCATGGCGATTGTTGATCCAACTTTTATCATATTATACCATCCTCTGTCGTGAGTTGCAGTAAGCAGGTTCATTGCATATTCCGTTTCACCCTCCCTGAACAATCCCTCGAGAAGGTACTGCGAACCATAAACACTGCAGGCCATTCCTCTCGATTTTATGAAATCTATGACACTTTTTTTGTTCTCTTCAGGTACTAAACCGAATGCCAGTGGCATCATATTGGCATGAAGAGATGAGTGTGAAGAGAATTCCCCGTCGATATAGGCACCTTTTGATTTATCGAAAAGTTTTGTGTTTATCACTTCCCTGACCCTTTCCGATTCATTATGATAAAAAACAGAATCATCAGTTTCACCAAGAACACCTGCTATTTCTGACATGAGAACAAGGTTCCGGTAATAAAATGCATTCACCATTGTGTTAACTTCAACCATGTCATAACCATCTCTTTCCCCGTTTGGTCCGGCGAGTTTCCATCCGGTATCTTTCTGTGCCGGAGGCCAGTCAACAATATCCCTGATTCTCTCCTTTACATTTGAAAAACCGATATCAGACATGATCTCATCTGTAACATTTTTTGAACTGATCAGCCCGTCTTCTCTTGCAATTGCCGTGAGTGTTTTATGCTTAAGCTCAGTGTAGAAAGCCTGAAGCGATTCCTTATTACCTGTGAAAATATAATCATTCCAGAACATCAGCACGGTGTGAAGTATCCATTCAGTAGGCCAGGTGGGATGGTCAATGAAATACTCGTTTGATATCCTCCCCATTGAATATTCCCTGTCGGTATAATAATGTCCGAGCTGATTGATGTAAGCATCAGCTTCATAAGGTATCCTTTCCCTGTCGCCGTCAATATAGATCCCGGTGAAAGAGGTTGCTTTCATTGTGTATTTGCACATATCCCATACCTGGTTCAGGATAGTATCCGAACTTGTGAAAGCGCTGGTTTCATCTTCGAAATAATAATTCCATGTCTTCTGAATTATGTTTTCATCCTTCAGTTTTTTTGTGAAATTTTCAATTTCAGCATATCTGAAAGGGATCACAACGCCGAAAGTATCTGGGAGGTGTACTGCAGCGGGACCTGTATTTCTCTTATCCGGCGGCAGTTCTGCAACATAATTTTTAACTCCGGGTTTAACAGGAAGTCTGACTTTGTAATAGCGTATTGTACCTCCTGGATTTCTGTCGATCTGATTTTCGCCGGAAAGCTTTTCACCCAGGTGGATGATCAGAGTGTCAGTTTTATCAGGATTGATATTGAGTGTAAGTTTTCCGAAAGCATCTTTTCCGAAATCAATGAAATGATGATCTTCTTTCAGCCGGACTATCTTTGAAGGTTTTATAAGAGATGTCAGGAATTTGTTTGCCGTGCTGGCATAACCCTCCGGATTTCCTGTAATGAATGATTGAATTTCCGAAAATCCTGTTGGTTTGTCGTTATTATCCCATATCCTGACTTTCCAGAAATATCTTTTATCTGGATCAAGAATATTTCCTGCATATTCCACCTCGGAAGATTGTGGGCTGATCACTTTGTTGCTGTTCCAGATATCAGCAATATCCTTCCTGATATTTTCAAAGGAAGAAGAGACAAGTATCTCATAAGCAGTCTGGCTCATCGTTTCCTGTGGAACGACCCATGTAAATTCCGGTTTAAGATCCATGATCTTTACTCCATCAGGATCACGGATAAATTCAATCATCAATCCCGAGGGCGCGTTCATATTGA
>CAZWUB010000099.1:11586-12948 GCA_964637415.1 uncultured Rikenellaceae bacterium | reverse complement strand
GTTTTGTCTGTCGATGCAATGATTGTTCTGATACCTGGTTGTTTTTTTGCCCATTCAATCATCGCACTCACGGCCTCTGTCATAAATCCCCTTTTCCTGAATTCCTCATAAGTCCCATAACCAATTTCAATTTCTCCGGCTGCGTTTGGTTCTCCAACAAAACATAAATCTCCAACCATTTTGTTATCTGCTTTCGAAATTAAGGTCCAGATGGTAGAGAATAAGTAGTTTTTAACAGGGTTTGCAACGTTTGGTAAAATAGTTTGCTCAAGAGCTTCTTTGAGGTCAGCTGAAATTGTCCTTGATGAAGGATTTAAGTTTAACTCTGTTTCCAGGGAATTATCAAGTCTCACATATTTTGTGAGTTGTTCGTATGTCAATGGTATAAGGATAAGTCTTTCAGTCTCTATCATGTCCCCGTTTCAGCGTTCGTTCTATTTAGGTATGTCTATATAGCACTGGCTATCAGATCTAAATGATCAGGGCATTAGCCACGAAGGCAGATACTTTTCCCTTGTCCAGGGCACCGTTAGTCCTTACACCGTTACATACATCAACGGCAAATGGCTGTACTTCCTGAATGGCCTGTTTTATATTATCGGGATTCAGTCCTCCGGCAAGGAACACAGGACATTTTGAATTTTCACGGATTTGTCTGCTAAGGTTCCAGTCGTGTATTCTGCCTGTCCCTCCGAGTTCCTTTACTTTAAGATTTGGATTCCCGCTGTCAAGTAACAGTGCATCTACATTTTCGGATATTTTTATAGCCAGGTCAACAGAATTGGAATCAATTACATGAATTACCTGAACAATTTTCACGGCTGGCAATGCATTCTTAATTTGAGAATAAGAGCCATCGGAAAGTAAATCAACTATCTGTATTGTATTAGTATTAGTACGCTGATGATGCTTAATAATGCCTGAAGCAGATGTCTCACTTGTCAGGAGAAAAGTCCCGACAGGTGGAGGTACTGTTTGGGCGATTTTTTTAATTAATTCGTCCGGAATTGGTCCCGGACCACTTGGCATTCTTGCAACTAATCCGATTGCGTCAGCTCCTGATTCGATTGCTGCCAGTGCTTCAGAAACACTGCTTATGCAACAAATTTTTATTCGTATTTTCATGAATTGTCTTTTGTTTCTTCCGGAACACCATACTTCCGCCCCGTCACTCACAGATCAAAATGACAATAACCTCAACTGTCGTCTGTCAGGATCGTGCGGCTGATTGCTGGCAATTTGGAGCAGAAATTTAGGAAAACATGAGGAGAAAGACAAAAGACAAAAGTCACAAGATAAAAGTTATGCTACGGCATATTAGCAAAAGGCCGCTATTTGAGTCTTATCAGAATCTCTGATTTT
>CAZWUB010000099.1:0-11576 GCA_964637415.1 uncultured Rikenellaceae bacterium | reverse complement strand
AAACAACATTAAAAAGACAAAAGATAAAAGTTAAAAGACAAAAGAAAAGACAAATCGAAGACAAAAGACAAAAGAACAAATGCGAAGGGCGAAGGGCGGAGGGCTGAGAGCAAGAGTCTCTTGCCCTAAGCCCTTTGCTCTTAGCCCTCAGCTTTTTCTTTTACTTTAAAATTGAACAATAACGTTAATTTTGCCTTTTATTATTACGGATTTTTATTTCCGGACCTCATAATTATAACGAGTACCACTATGTTCAACTATACCGCAACATATACCGACCAATACCAGCTGACAATGGCCCAGGCTTATTTCCTGAACGGCCAGAAGGAAAATATAGCCGTGTTCGACTATTTCTTCCGGAAACTGCCCTTCGAAGGGGGTTATGCCGTATTCTCCGGTCTTGAAGATCTGCTCAACACTATCCGGGATCTGAAATTCAGCAGGGAAGACCTTGAATTTCTAAGATCAAAAGGATTCCAACCTGATTTCATTAAATACCTTGAAAATTTCAGGTTCAGGGGAAATATTTTTTCATCCTTTGAAGGTGACCTTGTATTCCCGGTCAGACCTGTCCTGCAGGTTGAGGCAAATATTATTGAGGCCCAGATCGTGGAAACTATCCTCCTGAATATGCTCAATTTCCAGTCACTTATCGCTACAAAAGCAAGCCGGATGAGACATGCCGCGGGTGAAAATGCTCTTATCGATTTCGGCCTGCGCAGGGCACAGGGGCCGGGCGGCTATTATGCCAGCAGGGCAGCTTTTATCGGAGGATTCAATGCTACAAGCAATGTTGCGGCAGGTCGGGATTACGGTATCCCGGTATCAGGGACAATGGCTCATTCATATATCCAGAGCTTCGATGATGAACTGGCGGCTTTCAATCACTTCGCGGATGTTAATCCAATCGACTGCGTATTGCTTGTCGATACTTACGACACTATTAACAGCGGTGTCCCGAATGCTGTCATAACGGCTAAACGGATGGAAGAAAAAGGCCACAGACTGCAGGGTATCAGGCTCGACAGCGGCGACCTTGCCTATCTTTCAAAAAAGAGCCGCAAGTTACTGGACAAAGCGGGACTGAACTATGTCAAAATAGCTGTCTCAAACCAGCTTGACGAATATATAATCAAAAGCCTTAAGGAACAGGAGGCGCCCATCGATGTATTCGGTGTGGGAACCAGCCTTGTTATCGGCCACCCCGATGGTGCTCTGGACGGTGTCTACAAAATGTCATTTTCAGACGGTAAACCGCGGATAAAAATATCAGAGAATGTGACTAAAATCACTCTGCCTCACAGAAAACAGGTACTGAGGGTTCTGGAAAACGGAGGCACATTCGCCGGCTCCGATGTGATAACTCTTCGCAATGAAGATGATACAGATATAATGTATCATCCTTTATTCCCGCATAAGACGCTTTCCGTGGGAAATAAAAAGAAAGAGGCTCTGCTTCATAAGGTAATGGAAGGAGGAAAAAGAACATCGGATCCTCTTAGTTTAATTCAGATAGCTCAGTACAGCAGTGAAAGACTACGCCTTCTGCCTGATGAATATAAACGATTCGACAATCCCCATGCATACAAGGTCGGTCTCAGTGAAAAACTGCTGAAGGAAAGGAACAAACTGATCGAAGATCATAAATAATACTGAAATGAAAGCACTTGTTATTGTTGATGTACAGAATGATTTCATACCCGGAGGTTCTCTCGCGGTACCGTCAGGTGATAAGATAGTACCGGTAATAAACAGCCTGCAGGAATATTTTGATCTGATTGTTGCCACTCAGGACTGGCATCCCCAAAACCATGTCAGCTTTGCTTCTAACCATCCGGGGGCACAGCATTTTGATACTATTGATCTTGAAGGAACAGCACAAACTCTCTGGCCAGACCACTGCGTTCAGGGCACATGGGGCGCAATGTTCCATCCAGATCTCCGGACTGATAAGATCGCTGCTATATTTCGCAAGGGAATGAATCCGGGTGTTGACAGCTATAGCGGGTTTTATGACAACAGGCACCTTATAAGCACAGGACTTGCCGGTTACCTGAGGGAAAAAGGATCGCCTGAATTGTATTTCTGCGGCATAGCTGCAGATATTTGCGTTTATTACACAATAGTTGATGCAATAAGAGAAGGATTTACAGCGACACTTATAGAAGATGCTTCTGCACCTCTTGACCAGGAAGCTTTTACAGGAATTAAAAAGGTACTGACTGAGAAAGGAGCGGGAATAATTAACAACTTCCGCTGCTCAGACTGCAAAAATTGAGTTCAGTCAAAATTACTTCAGTCGTTCCTGATCATCCCATCCTCCATTATTATGATCCTGTCGGCAAGTGTTTCCGGCACTATACCATGAGTGGTCATAATTATTGTAACTTTTTTTTCATTTTTCAGGAAGCGGAAATGTTCAAATATCTCTCCGGCAGTTATGCTGTCCACAGATCCGGTGGGCTCATCTGCAAGAATAATTGAAGGCTGTTTGACAAGAGTCCTTATTATTGCAACCTTTTGCTGCTGCCCCACACTGAGTTCCCCGGGCATTGAATTTAATTTGCCGGACAGACCGAACTGCTCAAAGCATGGCAGTATGATCCTTTTCATTTCAGTATCTGTCAGTCCTGAAGGCGCCAGGGCAATCTCAACGTTCTCATACAGATCATATGTGGGAAGAAGATTGAAGCTCTGGAATATTATTCCTACCTTATTTGCCAGAATAGCGCTGAGTGACCTGTTATCAAGTCCATTTATTATATCATCGCCTATCCTGACACTTCCCGATGTTGGCCGTATCAGTCCTCCGATAAGATGTAAAAGAGTCGATTTCCCTGCACCGGAACGTCCTTTGATCAGAACAAAACTGTTTTCCTCAATACCCAGACTGATATCCTTTATCGCATCAATTACCTGATTTCTGCCTTTATATTGTTTTGTCAACGCTTTACACTCAATGAAAGGATGGTTCATTATCGTCTTTTTAGCTGTTCTACTGATAATTCTTAATAATTTCTCCTGCTGAAGTGCGGACTATTTTAATCACCGGGAATATCGCCGCGATAAAAGCTCCTGCCAGTGACAAAGCATAGATCAGGGGTATGACTGAAAATGCAGGAGTAAGTTCATTATTTCCGTAAAGAGGTAGCTGGAGATTACTGATAAGTGCTATCAGTCCGATACCCGCCAGCAATCCCAGGGTAACCCCGGTTATTGCCTGAATGAATGAAGCCAGAAAAATATGAGTGCCCAGATCCAGGTCGGACCATCCCAGAGATTTCATTATACCAATTTCCCTGAATCGCTCAATCAGTGAGGTTAACTGTGTTTTTCCGGAAAAGATAACAAGGAAAATAACTATAAGGATTGTCAGACCGGCCGAAGTCCTGTCAATGATTGACATCACCCTGTATGCAGGCTGATAACAATTATAGCTGGAAACCGAGAACTTATACATCATATTCTTCAGCTTTGTAATTACAATATCCTGCTGACGGGAATCATCCACTTCAATAAGTATTATGTTCATATCAAACCCGGGGGCTACGCATTTCATCTTATCTCTGAGGGATTCACGAACCAGGCTTATTGGAGCATAAAAATCAGCCTTGACAGGTCTTATTCCGGGATTAACGATTCCGGCAAGGATCAGTTTGCTGCCGAATATATTCATTGTATCACCGGGAGAAAGATCATGAGCTTTTGCAAATGACTCGAACGCCACCACTTCATCAGGCTTTCCCGAAAGATATTTTCCCTCAGTTACATTTTTAGCTGCACATACATTGGTGCCTGTCGCCAGGCTTGCCGTATCAATGCCGGCTATCGAAATTTCCGACCCGAATTTCTCATCATACATTTTGTAAAGCAGGCATGGAGCCGCATCTTTTACACCAGTGGTGTTCTTTACGGTAAGAAGAAGATCATTGTCGAGCATCATTGTATGCACTCCCTCTGCAAATACTGTCCCGCCGGCATCGCTGCTCGTACAGATACTTTCCGAAACCGGAATGTAAACGATCATATGTGTTCCGGTATTCTGAAGTATTCCCATCGAACCTGCTTTATTGGATTCCGTTATTGATAGTATTACAAAAATGAAAACCGCGGCGAAAGTATATCCTGCAATGCTGAATATGGTCCTCCATTTATGCCTTCTTAACTCTTTGAGAACATATTTCATACTTTAAACTTTAATTTCTGTATCAAATGCTATATCCTTCTCCATCCGAAAAACAGATTTGTTAACAACATCCGGAAGTTTATCCGGAATGAGATCATAAATTTAATCAAATCGGTTTAATCTGATCGATTTACAAAAATTCATAATACTGTCTTCATTTGTGCTTTAGTTATTGTACATATTTAACGACAAAGGAAACAAAGGATTACATGAAGAGCACGAAGGATTGCACGAAGTTCTGTTCGGAAAATTACAAAATCAGTCTGCTGGAATTATGATACCCTTTAATTTCCCCGGAACAAAAAGTGACGGGGAGTGTTATAATAAGTGGTGAGTAGTGAGTGGTGTGTGGTGAGTTGTGAGTAGTGTGTGGTGAGTTGTGAGTAGTGAGTAGATGAGTTGGAAACCCTGAAACTTTGAAACCCTGAAACTCTGAAACATTGAACTATATGAGATGAATAATCTTACGAAAGATCAAGAATATGTCAAATACATCCTTTATGAGGAAAGTTGTTGTTGTCGGCGCGGGATCTGTCGGAGCAACATACTGTTACGCCCTGGCACAGAGCGGACTTGCCGATGAGATAATGCTCCTCGACAGAAACGAAGACCTGGTAAAAGGACAGGTCCTGGACCTGATACATGGTCAGCCATTCTTCCCGACTGTAAATATAAGGTCAGGCTCCCCGGATGATTATGCCGATGCGAATGTTATTGTTGTTACAGCCGGTGCAGCACAGAAACCGGGCGAGACACGGCTCGATCTGATCCGGAAAAATGCAGAAATAATCGGTGGTATAGCTCAAGATATCGCTTCCCGGAACAGCAAAGGAATAATGCTCATTGTAAGCAATCCAGTCGACATCATGACTTACGTTGCACTTAAACGGTCGGGTTGGGAAAGAGGACGTGTGATCGGCTCGGGAACAGTTCTCGACAGTGCCCGCTTCAGACATCTTCTCAGCCAGCATTGCGATGTGGATGTCCATAATGTTCATGCCTATATCCTCGGAGAACATGGCGACAGTGAATTTGCTGCATGGTCGATGACTCACGTTGCAGGGACAAATATAGACGAGTACTGCCCCCTGTGCAAAAAATGCACCAACTGGAAACTGGAACGAGCAAAGATCGAAAGGCAGGTACGCGAATCGGCATATCATATAATTTCATATAAGGGATCAACTCATTTTGCAGTGGGACTGGCTATGGTCAAAATAACCGGTGCAATACTAAGGGGTGAGAACAGTGTTATGACTGTCTCAACTTATCTCGATGGGGAATTCGGATTAGAGGATGTTTGCCTCAGCGTCCCGTCAATAGTATCTGATAAAGGGGTTAAGAGGATAATTGAAAGTCCTCTTTCGGGTGAAGAAATTACACTACTGAACAGATCAGCCGGAATTCTCAGGGAAGCTGCCGGATCGATCTGATCAAACGGAAATGAGGTTGCCGGTCCGGGATTGAACAGAACCAGTGACAAACCATACTGATATAAATCATTCAAACCTGATTTGTCCGGAATTTAATAAATCCTATTTTTGCCCCGCCCCATTTTTACTGGATCACATGGTCAGATTCTTCAGAAAATATCACAAATGGCTGGGAATTATTTATGCTTTTATAATTCTCAGCTATGTCTTTTCAGGAATAATACTCAATCACAGGGATCTGCTCTCGGGTATAGATATTAACAGACGCCTGCTGCCGGAAGTGTACAGTTACAGGAACTGGAACAATGCTGCAGTAAAATCATCTCTCAGAATTTCACCCGACAGCATACTGCTATACGGTAATACAGGGATCTGGCTTACTGACAGCAGCATTTCACGGTTTAGTGATTTCAACAAAGGATTTCCCAAAGGGATCGATAACAGGAAGATATTTCAGATGATAAGGACTTCCGGGGATGAGCTTCTTGCAGGAACTTTTTCAGGGCTTTATTTATTCAGTGATGAAAAGGACAAATGGCTTTCCGTGCCTTTACCCGTAAAAGATAAAAGAATAGTTGATATAATCACGAAAGGGGATACAGTCCTTCTGCTCACCCGTTCTTATTTACTGACAACGACAGACCTGGTAAGTTTCACCTTATCAATACTTCCCCCTCCTGAAAACTATGATGATAAAGCGGATCTTTTCAAAACAATCTGGACAATTCACAGCGGGGAGATATACGGTCTGGCAGGAAAGCTGATAATTGATCTTGCCGGTCTTGTTTTTGCTTTCCTGACAATAACAGGATTGATTGTTTTTATAAATAAGATCATTCTCAGAAAGGAAACAACAAAGATCCGTAAAAAGGAAAAACTGCTCAGCTCCAACAGATGGAACATAAGCTGGCATAACAAACTTGGATGGATCACTCTCATAATTCTCATCCTGAATACTGTCACAGGCATGTTCCTCAGACCTCCACTGCTGATCCTTATTGGCAATTCGAGGGTCGGGAAAATACCTCTGACTGAAATGGCAGGTGATAATCCGTGGTTCGATCAGCTTCGCCGCCTTTATTATGATGATGAGCTGAACAGGTATATTATTTCAACATCGGAAGGATTTTATTATTCAGATGATGATCTTGGCAGTGAACTTAAGAAGTTCCGTTATCAGCCCCCTGTAAGCATTATGGGTCTTACTGTTTTCGAAAAAACCGGCTCCTCCACATATCTTACAGGCTCTTTTGAAGGGCTGTTCCTCTGGAATTCAGAAACGGGAGAGGTTTTCGATTATATAAGGAAACAGGAATATTCACTTCCTTCTTCACCAGGAAAACCTATAGGGGATTTTCTGGTTTCAGGCTTTACGAGAGATTTCCTGAACAGAGAGATCTGCTTCGATTATAACCAGGGCGCCTTTGATATAAATGCTCCTGATAATTTCCCTGAAATGCCTTCTGTAATATCTGACAATTCACCATTATCGCTATGGAGCGTGGCGCTGGAAATACATACGGGAAGAATTTATCAGCCGCTGATCGGGGATTTTTATATACTTATCGTTCCGATTACGGGACTGATCGTTCTCTTTATTCTTATATCAGGCTTCATAGTATGGTTGAAAATCCGGAAAAAGGATAAATTGAGTGTTCAGTAATGCAAGTCCAGGTATAAAATGCCATTTCCCCCTGACCATATAACTGTCACGGCTTAAGCTCTATTAAAAGATTTCCGGAGGAGGCTGAAACCGGACTTTCTATTTCAATTTTTAAGTAATTGGTCCCGGATTGAACAGGACCAGATCATTGTGCAATCTTAGCCTGTCAGCCGCAACTATCTTTTTACCACTCGCCACATCGAGTATCATACTGAACAACTCCCACCCCATCTCCTCAATTGTCCTTTGCCCGAGTGCAACCTGTCCTGCATCCAGATCGATAAGATCGAACCAGCGATTGCTAAGCTTTGAGTTTGTCCCGACCTTTATTACCGGAACCATTGACAGGCCATAAGGAGTGCCCATACCGGTCGTGAAAACATGAACATTCATTCCTGCTGCCACCTGCAGTGTACCACAGACGAAATCTCCTGCCGGCGTCGCCGCAAAGATCAGTCCTTTTCGCTTTATCCTTTCACCTGGAGCCAGTACATCAGAGATAGGGCTTGTCCCGGATTTTGCAGCCGACCCCAGGGCTTTCTCAACAATATTGCTCAGACCGCCTTTCTTGTTTCCGGGTGCAGGATTGGCGCTCCGGTCAGAACCCCACTTTGCAAGGTAATTATCATACCAAAGCATCTCCCTGATGAGTGCCTGCCCGACTTCCTGATCAACAGCCATGGGCACAAGAAGATGAATTGCATCCCTTACCTCGGTGACTTCGGAGAACATAACACTGCCACCTGCGCGGACTATCAGATCAGATGCAAAACCGGCTACGGGATTTGCCGTGATGCCTGAGAAAGCATCACTTCCGCCGCATTGCATACCAACGATAAGATCCGAAGCAGGACATAAGACCCGCTTCCTTGCGTTCAGTATCTTTAACTGCTCCTCAGCTCTAAGCATTATAGCAGCAACCATCGAATCAAAGCCCTTATAAGCTTCATCCTGCAGAACAATAATGTTCCGGCCGGCATCACCGGTGTCTGAATTATTTACAGTATCATTTGACAGAAGTCTTCCGGGTAAAAGCTTCTCACAACCCAGTGAGGTTATAAGTATCTGTCCGCCGAAATTCGGATTTACAGCAATATTCCTGATCGTCCTGATCGGGATCTCAGCTTCGGGTGCATTAATATCGACTCCGCATCCGTAGGAATGATTCAGGGCAACAACATCATCCACATTCGGATATTTCGGTAGAAGTTCTTCTTTTATTTTTCTGACAATGTAATTTGTGATCCCTGCAACACACTGCACACTGATCGTAATGCCGAGGATGTTTTTGGTTCCAACGGTGCCATCGGGGTTGGGGTAACCGAGGAATGAATATCCGGGGAGAGGTTGAGGTTGAGGTTGAGGTTGAGGTTGAGATATTGGTGGCAGGGGAATTGAGTCGAGGCCGGGGGGATCAGGGAGAATCATTTTGGATTCGTGGACCCATTCGCCGGTAGTAATATGCCTGACGGCATATCCAATTATCTGGCCGTACCTTATTATTTTTCCTCCTTCGGGAATATCGGTAAGGGCAACTTTGTGGCCGGTGGGGATGTCATCGGATAAAATGATCCCGTCATTGAGGATAGTACCTTTTTTTAATCCGCCTTTATTTGCAACAATACCGACATTGTCGTCTTTTGTGGTTCTGATTATTATCGGGGCTTCTGTCATATATCTATAATTACTAAAGTCCTTTGTGTACCTTAGTGCGTACTTCGTGCTCTTTGTGGTTAAGGGATTTTTTTTGTTTAACCACAAAGGACACAAAGGATATCACTAAGGACACAAAGGTCTTCAACGTAAACAAATGTTAAATATATCAACAAAATGAATCCGGAAATCTATTATTTTGTAAATAGCGATTCGATTCCCTGAATCATTTTTAATCTTTACTGAAAAAGAAAATGACCTCACATACCCTGGTACCGGAAGAACAGAAGAAGACTAACTTCAGATGGGCTATAGTCAGCCTGCTGTTCTTTGCCACAGCTATCAACTATGCCGACCGGACTGTTCTTTCGATAGCCGGACCTGCGCTTTCGAAGAGTCTTGGTCTGGATTCCGTTTCGCTTGGTTATATTTTTTCGGCATTCGGCTGGGCTTATGTCCTGGCCCAGCTACCGGCAGGATGGCTTCTCGACAGGTTCGGCTCGAGGATAGTCTATGCCGTCAGCCTCTTTACATGGTCATTTTTTACTTTCATAACAGGATTCACCGGATCCCTTTCAGGATTTACCGCCGTAGCTGTGTTGTTCACATTGAGATTCATGCTCGGGATAGCAGAATCTCCCGCCTTCCCGGCAAACAGCAGAATCAGTGTTGCATGGTTCCCGTCGAAAGAGACAGGAACGGCAGCGGCCATATTCAATTCAGCACAGTATTTTGCCACAGTTCTATTCGCACCACTTCTCGGATTTATCGTGCATACTTACGGATGGAAGTGGTCATTCATCTTTATGGGAAGTGTGGGCTTTATTTTTCTTTTTGTCTGGCAGAAATTTGTCCATGAACCAAAAAAATCGCCATATATAAATCAGAAGGAGCTCGATTATATTACAGAAGGAGGAGCCCTTGTCGATATGGATGCTGCAGGAAGGGAAAAGAAGAAGAGTGGATCCGCCCCGAAATGGAAATATCTTGGTCAGCTTCTGAAATGCCGGATGTTCCTGGGTGTTTACATAGCACAGTACTGTATTAACGCAATCACATATTTCTTTATCACATGGTTCCCTGTCTACCTGGTTCAGGAAAGGGGAATGACTATCCTCAAAGCCGGTTTCATTGCAGTGCTTCCTGCTATCTTCGGGTTCATCGGTGGAAATCTGGGTGGTATTTTCTCAGATTCACTTCTCAGAAAAGGTTATTCACTTTCTGTTGCAAGAAAAGTGCCTATCGTGGCCGGTATGCTGATATCGATGAGCATGGTTTTCTGTAATTTTACTGCTGTTGAATGGGTTGTTGTTGCCCTGATGGCCCTCTCCTATTTCGGAAAAGGAATAGGCGCTCTCGGATGGGCTGTGAATGCTGATACGGCGCCGAAAGAAATAACCGGACTGAGCGGTGCACTTTTCAATACTTTCGGTAATCTCTCAAGTATTGTGACACCTATTGCAATAGGATATATAATAAGAGCAACGGGATCATTCAGCTGGGCACTGGTGTTTGTCAGTATACATGCCTTCATGGCTATCGTCAGCTATGTGCTTGTTGTAGGGAAGATCCAAAGGTTCGAATTGAAAAAATAACAATAAATTGAAAATCATAATTTCAATATTATAACGATTTCTTTGTGGAACCTGGTGACTTTGTGTCTTTTGTGGCATTTCTTATTGCCACTAAGGCACTAAGACACCAAGCTTCACTAATTTAGTATGAAGAATGTTTAACAATATTATAAAAGGTCAAAAAATGTCAAAAATCGGATTTATAGGATTGGGAATAATGGGGAAACCCATGAGTAAGAACCTTATTAAGGCAGGATACAAGCTTGTTGTTCATGATCTGAATGATAGCGCTGTTGCGGAACTTGTTGCGCTGGGTGCTGAAAAAGCATCAAGTCCTGCTGCTGTTGCAGGTGAATGTGAAACTGTAATTACAATGCTTCCCGATTCGCCACAGGTAAAGGAAGTTGTAACAGGCAAGGACGGATTGACAGATGGTTTCAAATCCGGTTCCGTGCTCATCGACATGAGTTCAATCTCTCCCATTGTAAGCAGAGAACTTGCCGGACTGCTTGAAGAGAAAGGTGTCGAGATGCTTGATGCACCTGTCAGCGGTGGTGAACCCAAGGCAATTGAAGGTACATTATCGGTAATGGTCGGCGGAAAGAAGGAAGTTTTTGACAAATGCTATCCGGTTATGAAAGCAATGGCCGGATCGGTTGTTCTCACCGGCTCTTCTGGAGCAGGTAATGTTACAAAACTTGCCAACCAGATCATTGTAGCCCTGAACATAGCCGCAATGTCGGAGGCTCTTGTTCTGGCAGAAAAAGCCGGTGTTGAGCCTGACCTTGTCTACCAGGCTATCAGGGGCGGACTGGCAGGAAGTACAGTCCTGGATGCAAAAGCACCCCTTGTAATGGACAGGAAATTCAATCCGGGATTCAGGATAAACCTTCACATCAAGGATCTTAAGAATGCCCTGGAGGCATCTCATGAGGTAGGGGTTCCTCTTCCTCTTACTTCAGCCGTAATGGAAATAATGCAGGCACTAAAGATTGATGGTTTGGGGGATAGCGATCACGGAGGGATTATCCGCTTCTATGAGAAATTGGCAAAAGTGGAGGTGAAGA
>CAZWUB010000098.1:3791-12973 GCA_964637415.1 uncultured Rikenellaceae bacterium | reverse complement strand
TATACTCTGAATTGCCGGAAAATCTCCGGCCTTCCAGTCTGAGTTATGATTAGATGCCGTACCATTAATGAAATCATAAAAGATAATTTTATCACTTGTGGTAACTGCAATTACATGACCGCCGAAATAAAAAGTATTCCTGTAATTATAAGTAAAATTGAAATCGTGCTGCGAAAAATTACGGGTGTAAGCATTATATAATATCACATTTACCTTATTGCCGTTATCCTTGTCGTAGTATGAATGTAATGCGCCTTCTCCTCCGGTTAACACATCATCAGGAACAATGTGGGTGGCACTATAGTGATAATTATAACTGAATTCATCAAAAGCCCCGCTGAGCGTATTGTAAACCCAAATAAACATAGTAGCTATTCCATCCGCATCAACTTCACTTCTTGAATTGAACAGGCAACATAGTTTTTTATTAACACAAACAGGATCATATTGAGGTCTGACCATTGAAATTGATTGCTTTTCCGATGTTTTTATTGTGAAGTTTCCCGTGTATGCACTGTAGCCCAGACCGTAAAAAGGAGGTCCGCCAACTGAATTAACAACAAATCCATGGTCAAGAAATTCAAAAGAGGCTCCGCTTTCGGCCAATGTACCAAATACATATTCGGATATTGTTTTTGTTATAGGACTATAGGCGACTACGGTTATGGCATATGGAACTGTATTATTAATGCTCATGCAGAAGTAATCCCTTTGATCCTGTATTCCCAGGCCAGGGGTGCTTGTTCCCACACCAGTATAATCCAGGCTCCTGATCTGTGCATCTTCAGCATCAAAAAAGTAGATCTTTGTATCTGTTATCAGGTAACCGTAATTTTCTTTGCAGCCAACCCATTTTACGGTGGCATTTATTTTCTGTCCTTCAAACCTGAGTGTGGCAAAATTGCCGGTGTATGCGCTGTAGAATACAGCCAGAGAGTCGTTCACGATCATGGCAGTATTGCCATGTGAATGTGCCACTGTCCACGGCAGGGTGGTTGATACCGTTATTGAACTCCATCTTCCTGTATTAATATTGAATCCAAATACATTTCGGGATGCATTTTCGGCAAATATCAGGCATGTTCCTCCAACTGCAAATTTGTTTTGGGAAGTTATATTATGCCCTAAATTTAAAATTGACCAGCCTTCCTGCTGGGAATACATAATGTCTGCAGATAAGCAGAAAATTATAAGTTGAATTAACAGGAAATATTTTTTCATGGTTGCCTGATATTTAATTTAAATAAATTCATTTACCAATTTCTGCTTCAAATTTTTCAATCCGGATTTTGAGTTTCTCGTTTTCAGCCCTTAGCTCTTTAATAGCTTCAGTTATCAGCGGAGTCATTTTTCCATAATCAATTGACAGATAACCGTCTCCACCTTCCGATACCACCTCAGGAAGGACCTCTCTGACCTCCTGAGCGGAAAACCCTGTTTCTCTCTTATGATTGATTCCTGTATTCCAGTGGAAATAGTATCCGTTGATCTTATCCAGCATTTCAAGCGGATCGGTTAATTTAATCAAATTTTTCTTTAAACGTTCATCAGAAAGAAGGTTCCATGCATTTGCCCTTGCTTCTGATCCGTCTCCCGGTTTGCTGGTTCCGATCACAAGGGTCATCAGCCCGTTCTCATTTGTTACCGGCAAAGGACTATAAGTCTCCTGATAGATAATCATGGGTATCATGGTTCCCTTCAGAATAGTTGTCCTGACTCCGATATTCTGCTTGGTTATCAATTCACCCCCTGCATCTCTGACAACACACTGGTAACTCATAAATTCAGGTGATTGAGCATAAGCCCAAAAAGTCAACGCGATTGAAATAGAAAGAGTAATTAATTTCTTCATGACGGATTCTATTTAATTAATAATCATTCTGTTGATCATTTTCAAAATCTACGTATTATAAGACATATTATAAGACGTATTTTAATACGTAGCTTAATTTCACCCTTAACCCATCCCTCCGCACTTCTGATCCGACTCTCATCTCTCTTCACTCACCACTCACCACTCATCCCTCGTCACTTAAGCTTTATGAATTTTGCCTTATAATTAAAACTGCCGCTTGAAAGTGTTATCAGGTAAAACCCGGATGAAAGATCTGCTGTTGAGATATTAAACTCTTCATTCGAATCACAGACATCTGTTACTTTCTGCATGACAATTCCCCCTGTATTCGAAAATATTGTTATTAAATAACTACTGCCTGGGAGTATGTTGTTCAATCTCAGGGTTATATTATCACCGGCGGGATTTGGATAAACCACCAGACAATTTTTTTCAAGAAGTTCAGGAACACCTGTAGTACCTGCAATTGCCGGACCTCCTGGTTCCTTGATTGATCCGTTTGCAGTAATATCTTCATCACCCCGGAGACCGTCAACAAAATGCAGGGTTATAACATTCCCGTTAATTTCTGCGCCGGTCTGTCCGTTATATGTAAAATCATACCAGTGAGGTGTTGTATTATCCGGAGTCATACCGTACTTATAATATTTATTTATAGATGTTGCATTATAAAGGATCAGTGTAACACTGACTGCTTCGCCGGGGTCGAGACCGTCAAGAGAAAAATCGAAGAATCCGAACGGGAATTGTGCATCGGCAGGAGTATTGGAGGGTGAAGGATTGGCAGTTACTTTCATCTGCGATAGTATTGTTCCGGATGGAACAACAAGTGTTACATAATTCTGCCCGTCGAAAGTATAGAAAGATGCAGCATTGGCTTGCTTGTAGTCAGGAATCGCATCTCCATCACCGTCCCATAGATTGTTATCTCCATTTTGTCCCTTTTCCTGCGCATCGCTGATACCATCCTTGTCTTCGTCCAGGTTCGGACCGGCAGCTGTAACCGGTTCCAGTATTGTCCCTGTTGTCAGACAAACAAGGTCATAGGTAAGGTTGTTACCATATTTTTTAATTATTTTTTTAACAGAATCAGTCCTGGCGTAATATGGACTAACCAATAAATTATGGGGTTCTGTCCCTGCCCAGCCATCTGCTTCAGCAGGGCCTCCCTCTCTGGGGTGCTGGATCATATTGTTAAATCCTATTTCCAGTCTGATTGTATCCCCCACGGCAAGCGATACTGTAGTACTATCCTTTTTGTTCATGTCGATTGAGAATTTTGCCAGCATGGGAGCCATGAAGAAATCAGAAATATCACTCCAGCGCATATATTCCATCGGATTTCCAATCCTGTTCATCATAAGTACTCCCTGGCATGTTACTGTACCATCGCCTTCCGAAGTACCCTTAGTTGTAAGTTTTACTTTAATATTTACCGGATCTCCTTTCTGTAGTGTTCCTGTTGATTTAATAACCACAACTCTTCGTAAAAAACCGTATGATGTTCCTCTTCCCCAGGTTGAAGGGAGACCATAACATATCTGTCCTGGGCCATAAGGATTTGGAATACAGTATTGTGCAGTTGGTGCGCCGATTTTTTTTGCTCCTGTCAGGGCCCAGATCTTCCGGTTTTCAGGCTCGATTATTACACCGCCCCATGAGCCCATAGCCCCGGTTGGCGGATTCAAGCATGGTATTAACGAATTATCCCACACAGCGTGGTCCCCCGGGAAGTTGAATCGGGGAAGGGAGCCGCAAATCAGAAGGGGATATGATGGATAACCCCACCACCTGAAGCCATGAGCATAAGCAACACCATTTGGACTGGCATTTTCCTGAACCGAATACCCGCCATACGGACCGGGATTGGCAACACCGTATTGTGTAACTGTTCCATATTCGGAATTAACCATCCCATAAGCGTAATCAGGAACAGTAACATTTATAGGCTGGGCAAAAAGAGAATCTGTATTACATATTATGATCGATAAGGCACAGATTAATGTTGAAGGGAGTAGTGATTTTTTCATCGTTTGAATCTTTTATTAAAAACATTTTGCCGGTACTTGATTATTTTAAAACCATGTTTAATTAAAACTCGTTTTGAGTCCTGTCAGGGACGACCTGTTTGTAAGAGAAGTACTGAATAATGAAAAGTGTACAAAGCCTTTTTCTATCTCAACGGACTTTCGCTCCAGAAAAGAAAGTAAAGGCATAATCATCCGTAGTATTTCCACCCACAATTGCAGGTGGTGTGGGATCACTTACATTACCATATAGATGGACTGTCTCTCCCTTGGCAAGGTAAACTGTAAGATCAACATCTGCCATTTCAGAGGTGCCGGTTGAATTCCTTAAGCAACCATTATAGTTTTTACCGCCGGCTATCAGGAAGGCATAAATCAAATAGCCTGGGGTAATGCTCTTAAAATAAATTGATCCCCTGAACGAGTATATTCCATCTTCTGGAGCAGTAAAAGTGCTTGTGGTAGTATTGAATGCATTTCCCTGATTTTCCCATACCATACCACCGGAACTGAAATCAATTTTCTGTACAGTACCTATGAGTGGCCAGTTGTAGTCTGTTGTAAGCTTAACCTCAAAATAAATATGATCCACTGCTGGAGCAGGAACCGGCTCCCAGGTTGCAAGACCTGAAGCATCAGAGGTCAGAACCTGACCTGCTGCAGGGGAACCTCCTGTTATCTTTATCTGGCCATTAACATCAAGCTTTGCCGAGGGAGTTGTCGTCCCGATTCCAATATTACGATCGTTACGATCAATGTACATTAATGTAAACGGATCTCCTCGGTTCTCATTCAAAAAAGAAAAATTACTGACAGGGTCAATATTTATATACCATTCCAATTCAGGCTGGTTTGTGCTTCCAATCTTAAGTTGGGGACCAGAATAGTTTTTGACATGCAATTTGGCTTCAGGATTATACTCACCTATTCCAATATTGGTACCATCGTCAATAATCGATCCCGATTCCAATCCTGTCCCGTTGCCTCTTGGAACCCGCTTATCCCCGATTCCGATAATCTTAGCTGCTGCCATTGAACTTATCTGTCCTGCAGTAATTCCTGCCGATGAAGATAATTGTGCTGAAGTTATCCCTAAAAGCCTTTCAGGAGCTAAAATGCCGCTGGTAATATTATCGGCTGAAATGCCTGTCCCGATTTTAGATCCTGACAGACTCCCGTCTTCAAGATCCTCAATATCAGCATCCATGTTGGTCAGATTGTTCCAGTGCACTGATGACTGTCCGCTGGTCTGAAGATTGGTTTTTGTATAATAATTTCCGGATGCACCCGTCCAAACCGGATCAGTTTCAGAATAAGAAGCTGTTTTTTCGGAATATAAAGCATAAGGGACACTTAAGATCTGGCTCTGACCTGTAATAGAATAACTTGTACCGCCTTTCGGATCCATTTCTGTTTTAAGGAAATAAGGACCATTCGACCAGTTAATACCGGAAAAATCTCCGATTGAAGCAGTTCCGCTTCCAATGGCAAGTGTAAGAAGCCCGTTTTCATTAGTGGCTGGATTCGGAGAATACGTTTCCTGGTATACAATTATCTGAATGATGGTCCCCCTCAATATAGTGGTTCGCACTCCTATATCCTGCTTTGAAATGAGTTCTCCGCTTGAACTTCTTACAACGCATTGATAACTCATCAATTGGGGTGGCTGAGCAAAAACAACAGCAGTAAAAGACGCAATGACTAAAAGAGTAATTAATTTCTTCATGATGTTTCATTTTTTAATGATTTTAAAACTTTGACCTGGGGCTACCTCTTAATAACCTATCCTGATGTATTGAAAATTCCTGTGTGCTCTTCGTGTGTTTACACAAAGAGCACTAAGGAAGATCAGGTTTCTAAAACATCATCGGCATTTCAGAGAACTTAATATTCTTGGGGATTACAAAATATTTGGCATCAACGGGAATGTTGGTCTGGATCTTTGTTACCTCCTGGTGTGAACCAATTCCCATTATCTTCATATCCAGAAGCATGAGTACCCCGTTCCAGGTAAGAACCTTGCCCATGTCTCCCTTCATCACTTTGCATGGTTTGCCCAGGAAGGTTTCATCGGGGGCTTTGCTGAATCCCATTTTGGAATACATGGATTCGGTAAACGATTCAACATCACCCTTTGATGACCCGGCAATCCAGGTGATAATTGGATTTTTAAGCTTGAATCCTTCGTCAGAACGATCAGGATCCCACAGATACTGGTAATCACCATAAGTGACAACCCAGCCTTTCCGTTTTTCACCATCTTCAACAGCATCGGTATACATGGCGCTTTTCATCCCGAAATCATCAAAGTAAAGAGTCCCTTTTCCGACCTTATCTCCTGAATATGAATATTCAATAATCCCTGATTTAAGACCGTAAGGTTTAAGGGTAGTTTCCTGACCTGCCAGTTTCGGCAGTATTAAAAACAAACTTAATGTTAAGGCAAATAGATTTTTCATGATTTTGATTTTAAGTATTTTGTTATCTCAAAGGATTTCACAATGGTCACAAAGGGCAATAATGCAGAAATCATAATGGTTTCTTTCTTCGTGTTACACTCCAGTTGAAGGTCATCTCCCTGCGATTGATATTGGATCCTTCAGAGTTGTCAATGATCTTTTTCCCTCTTCCTCCGAAGAAAGTCTTTCCGTCACCGTATTCAACCAGAAGATCAGGAGCAACTTCTGCCCTTTCATCATCCTCAGGTATTTTAATATTCTCAGGGAGGGGAGTTCCCAGGTTTTTAAGATATGTTCTGAGTGATTCAGCTACCCCCGTAACAGTCGGATCGGGAACGGGATCTTCGACAGGTCCGGGGGCAAATGTTGTTGACAGATCATCGGTTTGATGATTGAAATAACTGATTGGCTCACTGCCATCCGGATTCCAGCTTCTCCCGTTTCTGCTTTCTGTCTCATCCCAGTGAAATTCCACAGGATATCCTCCTGTCGCTATTTTGACAACCTTATCTGTTTCTTTGTTTATGATCAGAATTATATTTGACATCAGTAAATACTCTTTTTCCGGAATATGTCTGTTAAGGGGTTTTTTAATTCGTATGGTGGTAGCTTCATGTCCGAAACCCTTGAAATTTGCATATTCATAGTCTTTCATCAGATATGATGCATTAAACTGAGTAAGATTAATATCTAAGGGACGGTAATATTCCCATCTCTGATTAAACATAGGCATATCGCCGGAGTTATCAAGCTTCAATGGCACATAAAACGCCGCCGCGCTTCTCTCATCGAGTGAATGATTTCCTCTTTCAACTCCATCACTTTGTTTTCGGTAATATGATGATCTTTCAGTAGTTAACGATGAGCCGCTGATTGTCAGAGTTGCTTCATATTCAAGAGGTTTGACTGTTATTGTTGCCTCATCCCTGAAGATGTGCCCGGTTCCTGATTCCCAGATTGCGGTTATCCTGATCAGCTTATCTTTTTCACCGGCTTTATATTCTATCCAGCCTATTCCGAGTTGATCAAGAATTATTTTTCCTGATCCCGGAACAGCAGTACCATCGATTATTCCATTTATCTCAACCAGAACGCCTGGTCTGAAAGCCTGTATCTTAAAACCGGCAGTATCAAATCCGTGAAGATCAATTGTAACAGTAGTTTGTTCACCAGTATAAATAACACTGCGGTAAGGTTCTACAAGTATTTCCCAATTGACAACAGTATCCTGCTGATCTCTGAAAGATACAAGGCTTTCATTTACAATTGATTCAACAGATGCTGATCCCTCATTTGAACGGGTATCAGAAAAAATTGGAGAGCCTTCAGATTCAGATGAAAGTGTCAGGATAATAAGAATCGTAAGGAGAAGGCTCTCCTTGAGTATTTTAAGTGATAACATAATTGATCAGATTTTTACAAATTCAACCCTGCGGTTATTTGCCATATCTTCCGGTGATGCATTATTGGAAATGGGTTTCGATTCTCCCCAGCCTTTAGAAGTTAGTCTGTCGGCAGAGATCCCCATTTTAATAAGTGTGTTTTTAACTGTATTTGCGCGTTCCTCCGAAAGCTTCATATTAAATGCATCATCACCCTGGCTGTCGGTATGGCCTTCAACACTGAATTTCAAACCGGGATTATCCTTCATGAGGGTATATATCTCATTTATGGCACCCATTGATTCGGGTTTCAGTGTCGATTTATTCACATCAAACCGGATACCGTTGACTATGATCTTCCCATCCTGCATCATCCGGTCATAGTATTTTACACCACCTTTTGCGATCCGGACATTTTTAACATAGCAGTGGTTTTCATCACTTGCATGATATGCATGAAGAGTGATCCCGGCCGGATTGAAATCAAGTCTTGGGATATTTATAAGACGTGTATCATCCAGGTATGCTTTAAGCTTTCCGTCAGTATAGGCAATTGAGATGTGTCTCCAGACATCAGGATCCTTGTCTTTATCGGGATACTCGCTTGTTGCAGTACCCATCCTCATCTCATTTCCCGAAACGGTAATATGTGTATAACCTGAAGGACTTGTACTTTCCTGGTTTTTCATGTCATATAAATAAATCTCAAATGGATATTCTCCCTTATAAAGGAGGTCCATTTCAATTGTGAAAATATCAGGGAGATGATCTTCTGCCGCGTCTTTGAAATATGGTACTATCTGGGGTGATCCATCCCTGAGCATAATGACTTTTGTTCCATCAAGCCCGGCTATTTCAGCATTTCCCCTTTTGAGGTCCCATCTTGACGGGAATTCCCCGTTCTCTTCTTTTTCGAGATTATCTTCAAAAATTACCTGGTCGCCGGGTACGAAGTCATATTTTGACCAGGAAAGGACAGAAGAAGATTTCTGAGAACTTTTGTTATCTGCGGTTTTTTCAGTTTGATCATTCTCAACTTCTGAAACCTTCTCATCATTTTCAGAGGCAGCTTCTTCCTTATTTGTGTCGCCTTTAATTTTTTTGTCTTTTTTCTTAAAGACACCTTTAATGCCTTCTTCGAGCTTATCGAAACCGGCATCTATGACCCTGTCTGTGGTACGGTTTGCACGGTTATCAGCTTCACGGTTAACCTTGTCCTTGACGTCAACTTTCACCTGTGATTTAATTCCGGTTGGAATGAAAATGAACAGGGCAAGAATCAGTGTAAACAATATTGAATATTTCATGGCAGTATAATTTTTTAATTAAAATTAGACTGTCATAAAGCATTAATCAAGAGCAAATGAGTAAACCAGGCTTCTGAATTAGTATCGGAGGGATTTAGCACAGGGCTCAGAGCAAAAAGCTTAGGGCAAAGGGCAGAGGGCAGAGAGCAGAG
>CAZWUB010000098.1:0-3691 GCA_964637415.1 uncultured Rikenellaceae bacterium | reverse complement strand
GCACAGGGCTCAGAGCAAAAAGCTTAGGGCAAAGGGCAGAGGGCAGAGAGCAGAGGGCAGAGAGTAGAGGGCAGAGAGTAGAGGACAGAAAGCAAAAAGCAGAGTACGATCCTCCGCTCTTCGCTCTCCGCTCTCCGCTCTGTGCCCTGCGCTCTGTGCTATCAGTCGTACAGATGGTCCGTCAGTGCCTGAAGCACCTGTTTCTTCAGGATGGGAGAGACCGGTACTTTGGTATTATCTTTAAGGAGAAGGTAACCGCCGTCTTTTTTTACAAACCTGTCGACATAAGCAATATTAATAAGGTGTGATTGATGTACTCTTATCATTCCTGAACCTGAAAGAAGACTCTCAAATTCCTTTATCGTCCGTGAAACCAGTATATGTTTTCCGCCGGACAGTCTGAATGAAGTATAGTTACTGTCGGCTTCCGCCCTTATAATATCGCTTACCGAAACAATCTGCAAGTGATCGGAGGTAGAAATAATTATCCTTTTTAGGACTTTTTTACCCTGAAGATTTTCGCTCAGAGCCTGGAGCTTTAATTGTTGTTCCTGTTGATTAATAACAGATTGTGCCTTTTCAACGGCACGGCATAAATCGTCAGTATCTATCGGTTTGAGCACATAATCGAGAGCGCTCACTTTTATTGCATCAAGGGCATACTCGTGATGTCCGGTTACAAAAATGATCCTGAAAGGCACCCGTGGAAATTTTTTAAGGAGATCAAAACCTGTTCCGTCGGGAAGCTCTATGTCGAGGAAAATCAAATCAGGCTCATTTTTAATAATAGTTTCATAACCCTCCTGAATGTTACCGGCAGTTGCAAGGATCTTGATATCCGGGAAATTTTCTGCCAGAAGTGATCTGATTGCATTCCTTACCGCAGCCTCGTCATCAATTATAATTGCATTCATTTTTCAGGGGCATATAAATAAAATACATATCTTAATTTTCATTTCTGCTATCAATACTCAGCACTCATGACTCATCTTAAAGTTGGCAGTTGGCAAAAAGCAATTGGCAATCATACCCTTCGTCCATCAGCTTCCGACTTCGGACTTCGGACTTCCGGCTTCCGACTCTTCCTCTATGCATAAATCTTCCTGTAAGGCAGCATCATAACCACTTTTGTGCCCGTCGCCCTGTCTTCTTCATAAAGATCGGTGATCTCATAGCTGATATTTTTCTGCCGCAGCGTCTTCCGGAAATTCTCGAGTCTCTCTCTGGTAACCTCTGTTGAAACTGATTTCTTGTTTTTCTTTCCGGCAGCCCTGGCAGTTGCTTCTTTTCTTCCGATGCCGTTATCGACTACTTCAAGCCTCATAAGTCCGTTATTAAAGGTATAAGTTATCTTCAGGTTACCCTTTTGCTTCAGGGGAAGGAGTCCGTGTTCAATTGAATTTTCAACACATGGTTGTGTAAGCATGGGGGGGATGCTAACATTTTCAGGATCTATCGATTCATCAAGCCTGATATCATAATCAAATTCTGTTTCAAATCTCAGCTGCTGAAGATCGAGATATAGTCTGACAGTCTCAATTTCTTTTTCGAGCGGAATATACTCCTCTCTCGAATTTTCAAGGATATTGCGCATAAGTCTGGATATCTTTGTCAGGAAGTTATTGGCTTTCTGAGGCTTTCCCGCAAGAATGAAATCCTGTACGGCACAGAGTGAATTAAAAATAAAGTGAGGATTCATCTGTGCCCTCAGAAGTCTTTGTTCAAGGTCTATTTGTGTTAACTTACTACGTAGCCTGCTGTGCCTCAGGATCAGATAAGAAATCAGCGCCACCAGTATAATAAGTATCCCCAGTCCGGTCATTGCCAGTCTCTGCTGGCGTATCTGGCTTTCATGACGGATCCTTTCCTCAATCCGCTCATATTCCGCAGCCTTCTGTTTCTTGTCATAATCATACTGGAGTTCCATCCTTGTTACCTGTTTAAGGTATACTGCATTACTGATGCTATCCTTAATCTGATAATGTTCTTTGAGATATTTATATGCAAGGTCTTCACGGTTAATAGTGCTGTAGAGGTCACTGAGGACCAGTGATGCATCGTGTATTACTATAGGCAATTTCTGTGCCTTTCCCATTCTATAGGCTAATGTAAGACTCTCCAGGGCTGATTTTTGTTTCCCTTGCGATTTCTGTATATTTCCTAGAGTCACATAATAGTTGGCGAGTTCCGGGTCCTTTATCCTGATGGCTATTTCAAGAGCCTTGTTAATATAGTGCTCAGCAGAATCACGTTTTGAAAGAAGCAGAAAAGTTGATGCAATATTGTTGTATCCCGATGCTATTCTTGATGTATAATTCATCTGGTAGTCGATTTTCAATCCTTCCCTGAAAAACATCAATGCACTGTCATATTTTGCTTTAGCGTTATATATTGTTGCAATGCTGTTATAAGTTTTTGTTATCTCCCAGAGGTCTTTCCGCGCTTTTGATATAGGAAGTTTCTTATTACAGAATTCAAGGGCTTTGTTCCAGTCCTCCTGATGGTAATACATAAGTCCTATGTTGCCGTAAGCTATTGCAACACCTGACGAATCGTCTTTTGCCTCCCAGATCCGTAGTGCTTCAAAATAAGAATCAGTAGCCCGGCCGAACAGGGTCATGTCCCTGTAAATATTCCCGAGGCTGTTTGTAGCATCTGCAAGAGGGATTGAATCTCCTGCTGAGCGGGCAGCATCAATGGCCTGCTGAATCAGGGCAACGGCTTTTTTGAAATCTTTCTGGTGCTGGGCAAAATAAGCAAGTACATTATATGAATTAATCACCCCCCTGTTATCACCTGCCTGTTCGAAAAAGTTCAGGCTGAGGGTACCATATCTTTCTGCTTCAGGAAGGTTGCCTTTCACGCTGAAGATATAGGAGAGGTAGTAACATGCTCTTGCTTTTCCCAATATATAATCGATCTCCCTGTAAAGGTCATAAGCCTTCATTGAATAATATTCCGAACTGTCGGTCTTATTAAAAGATTTTGCAAACCAGGCTGATCCAAGTACAAGTAAAGCATCGGCCCTGCCTCTTGTGTAATTTATGTTTTCGGATTCCTTAAGTGACTGATGAGCAAGAGGAATAACCATATCGGGGTTTCTCCGGGAACTTAGCAGCAGATCATTATTCCTTTTATTTATAGAAGAAGTATCAGTCTCTTCCCGGGATGTCGGGATAAAGTTAATGTCCCGGAAAATGATGTTCAGATAAATAATGACAGTTATGCAGATGCCTGAAATCAACGGATGATCATTTTATTCATTAAAGTTAAACATTAAATTGCTATTATAATATATGTGAAAAATAATTCCTGATAGTTTGATTGTACAAATAGTTATTAATTAATGTTTTATTCCGGACAGATGGTTAAGTCAGCTATTCGTCCCGAAAAAATATTTTAAGAATAACTTGTTTAATAAAAATGATTGCATATCTTTGCACCCGCTTTTGAGCATAAAGTTGGTTGAGGGGTTAAAAGAGATAGTCTTCCGGCTTGGGAAGGAGAGGCAGGAAAGAGGTTGAAGAAGCCGGAAAATTTATCTCATTTTTTTGGCAGGTAATAGAAAAAGCATTACCTTAGATGCCCCAAAAGTAAAGAAGCTCTTTCAGCAAGGCTACGGAGGTAACAACCCTCCTTCGCCAAGGCTTCGGAGGGCGAAGGTTCTTTGAAATAATGAAGTAGCAACCAG
>CAZWUB010000097.1:0-13049 GCA_964637415.1 uncultured Rikenellaceae bacterium | reverse complement strand
TATATTATATTAACTTGTTATTATATTAAAAATCGAAATTAAGTGATACCCCGAAAGTACGGGTTGTGGGAAGCGCAAATGCTTCACGGCCTTCGTCGGTATTTGCAGTACTGTTCACTATCTCAGGATCGGAGTGTTCTGCTCTGTTAAGGAAGAAGAAAAGATTTCTTCCTACAAGCGATACTCTTGCTGCGGAGAAGAATGTTTTGGATACGATATCTTTTGGAAGATTATATCCCAGGATGACCTCTCTCAGACGGATGTTTGTGGCATCTCGTACAAAAGCTTCTCCGGCGGGATTGTTCCTGCCGCCGACACTGTTCCAGAAGGATTCAGCATTGGTCTTCTTTGTGTTATTGCCTCCCTCGGGGGTAACACCTGTTTCATCTGTGAAGATGTCCCTGCCAAAAAGTAAAGACTCAGCTTCTCTACCGACAGCTGTATAGTCAAGTATCCCGTTACCGGCTGTAATTGCTTCGGTGAAGGAAATATAAGAACCACCCCATCTGGCATCAACAAGAGCACTCAATGATAAGTTCTTATATGTGATAGTATTGCTTAAACCACCCAGCCAGTCAGGATTATAATTGGCACACTTAACTGTCATTCCCGATGTTATAAGTGGAAGTCCGTTAGCCTGGTTGATTATGACATTGCCATTGGCATCCCTTTGAAAGCCTTTTGAATATACATCACCAAAAGCTTCTCCTACAACAAGTTTATATTCCCTGATGAAATCTGTTCCGAATGAAAGGACATTGAATCCTTCAGCAATTTCAAGGATCTTACTTGTGTTCTTTGACCAGTTAACCATAATATCCCATGAAAAATCGCGCTTGGCTATTACAACCATACCAAGTGTTAACTCCAGTCCTCTGTTCTGAACATCTGCACCATTCTGATACACACTGCTGACCCCTGAAGTAACAGGAACAGGAGTTGCAAAAAGCTGATCATAGGTATTTGTCTGGTACCATGTTGCACTCAGTCTGCCTCTGTCGTCGAACATTCTCAGGTCGAAACCTAATTCAATTGATCTTGTCCTTTCAGGTTTCAGATTTTCATTTGGCATAGTAGAACTCAAACCTATAGTTCCGAGGGAAACTGATGCTGTTCTGAACAGGTTATAAGCTGAAGCGTCATTACCCACTTCGGCATACGATCCTCTGAGTTTCAGGTGTGTAATTGCCTCAGGTAGAGTTATCAGATCATTAATAACTGCTGTCAGACCTACTGACGGATAGAAATATGACCTGCTTGCGGCAGGCAATGTTGAACTCCAGTCATTTCTTCCGGTAATATTAAGGAAGATTGCATTTTTCCATGACAGTTCACCGAATCCGTATGCAGACTGAACCACTTTCTTTCCATAACCTTCGCCCGGGCGCGGATCTTTAGTATTGGCAAGGGCAAACATGTTCTCAATGTTGAAAATAGTTCCAGCGCCTGAGACATTTTCTGACTCATATAACCTGTGGTTTGCCCCTACATTCAGGTCAAGTGCAAATTGACCCATGTTTTTGTTGAAATTCACCAGGACATCATTGTTCCATTCATACGAACTGGAATTTGTTTTAGAATATGCACCATAATAGGCATTTGTATATGTGTCATTATTCCTCTTCCATTCGGTATTTGTATATGTACCGTCAAATCCTGATCTTCCCTGGATTGATAAGCCTGGTATTATCTCATATTTCAGGCTGAACATTGCAATTGCTCTCTGGCGTTTTGAGGGCTGTATTGCATTGTAAATTGACCAGTATGGATTTCCAGAACCATTGTCATTTACTTTCCAGTAATGCTGTCTCAGCTGTCCGGCAGGATTGATGAATTCATAATGCTGCAGATCTTCTGTACGGATGTTTCTTGGCAACATATAAAGGTACCTCATCGGGTTCTCAAATGTCTCACCGGTTATGAAGATATTTGAAAAGTTCTGACGGATCAGATTTAGTTTTGTATCCAGCGATAGTTTCTTTGTAAGATCCGAGGTTACACGGACGTTAAGGTTGTGTCCTTTCAGATCATTCCCGTCAACAATACCTCCGTCATTGTTATTTGTATAGGAGAACATTATATTTGATAATTCCGAGTTTATATTGACTCCAAGGTTTGTTGAAAAACTATTTCCGATACGGAAGAAATCCTGTATATTATTTGGCTGGGGTTCAAATGCGTATGTTTTTCCATACATTTCATAATTAGGATCATTCGACCAGTGGTCAACCATCTGGCCATCCATTTTTGGTCCCCATGAAACTGTCGCTGCCTTGGCATAGGTTCCGTTGGCACCCTGCCCATAGATATTCTGAACTTTCTCCAGTATCATTGCCTGGTTAGCCTGATATGTAAATCCAAGGCTTGTTGTGACACCCTGGCGGGCACCCTTGCCCGATTTTGTTGTTACTATTATTGCACCATTGTTGGCGCGGCTGCCATAAAGAGCAGCTGCGTTTGCACCTTTAAGTACCGATATTGATTCAATATCATCAGGACTAAGATTTTCTATACCTCCGTTAAGGGTAATACCGTCAACCACGTAAATAGGTTGACTGCTACCGCTGATAGAACGATTCCCTCTTAGAAGCACTTTGGTGCCTCCGCCAACACCCTGGCTTGCCTGGGTTATAAGCATCCCTGATACTTTACCGCTCAGTCCGGTCATTACGTTTGGATTCCTGGCTTCAGTCAGAGCGTCAGTAGTAACACTTTGTGCAGCATAGGTAAGAGACTTGGTTTGCCTCGAGATACCAAATGCCGTTACAATCACATCCTGAAGAGCCAGTACATCAGGATCAAGAACAACGTTGAATACAGTCTGGGTGCCAACCGCTACCTCAGCTGTTTTCATACCCACGTACGAAAAATGAAGTGTTTTCGCATCAGCGGGTATGCTTAATGTAAAAGCGCCGTTGACATCAGTAGTAGTACCTATCGTAGTGCCAGGTACCACAACCGTGGCTCCGATAATTCCAAGACCATCCTCAGAACTTTTTACAGTACCTGTGACGGTCTTCTGCGCAAATGCACCCTGCAAGCCTGCAAAAAGCAGGAATGCAATCAAAAAAGTGAATTTTCTCATAGTTAATAATTAAATTAATTTTAGGTAAAATGAATAGTGATATAAAACTGAAAACAATTCAGCAAACTTTCTGATACAAGTATTTTTCTTAACTCTATGAAACACAGCTTATTTACTTTTCAGCATTAAATGCTGATTGTTGGTTAGCAATTGGCCCGTTAAATTATGTTAAATATTTATAAAAACATATAAAATCGGTCATTTTTTATTTTTTTTATCAACAGAATTATTAACTGTGAGATTCCGAAAACCATCACTACTGAGCTTTTTAGCTATAAATTTGAAAATAAAGAACTATATTTCGGACTCCATGATTAAATTGTAAGGGAGAACTAATAATCAGATGAAATATTCTAATTACCAGTTGCGTAAGGTCAGAAATATTTTATCGGTACTATGTCATTTATTACCGGGATTATGTTTGCTTTTTGCATGTAACCGGGGAAATGACGATATTGTACCGGAGATGAACAGGCAGGCTGTAATTGAACCCGATTATCCGGGAATCACCATACCTTATAATATAGCACCGATGAATTTTGTTGTAAAGGAAGAGGCAAATTTCTTCCTTGTGACAGCATTTTCTCCCTCAGGGTATCAAATTTCAGTGAGATCTTCAGACGGAGTTATAAGGTTTCCTGAAAAAAAATGGAAGGAACTTATAACGCAAAGCATTGGAGGGGAGATCAGGATTGAGATAACAGTATATGGAGGTAAAAATGGATCAGGTAAGTTCAGTTCGTTCAGTTTACATGTTGTAAATGACAAAATCGATCCGTTCATAGTATACAGAATCCTCTATCCGGGATATGAAGCCTGGCGTGATATGAAAATAGTTCAGAGGTCGGTTGAAAGCTATTATGAAAAGTCTCTGTTTGAAAATCAGCTGCTTGATAATAATTGTGTAAACTGCCATACCTTTCTTCAGAACAACCCTGAGAAATTTCTTCTCCATGTCAGGGGATCAAAGTCAGGGACATACTTTGCTGACAACGGGGGAATCATAAAAACATCCCTGAAAACGGAGAACATGCCAGCTAATGCAGTTTATCCTTCCTGGCACCCTTCGGGTAATTTCGTAGCTTTTTCTTCAAATAAAACAGTTCAGGCATTTCATTCGCGACCTGAAAAAAACATAGAGGTTTTTGACCTCTTTTCTTCGCTGGTGCTTTATGATATCGGGGAAAATGAAATTATGGCCTGTGTTGAAAGTGATTCTGTTCAGTATATGGAAACCTTTCCCTGCTGGTCGCCCGACGGAACCTGGCTCTATTACTGCAGAACACCTCAGGTGCAGGAGGGTTTTGATTTCAGGGATGTGAAATATGACCTTGTAAGAATCCCGTTTGATCTCAATAAAAGATCCTTCGGAAAACCGGAAGTAATTTTTGATGCTGCTTCAATCAATAAAAGTGTTTCCTTCCCGGCAGTGTCACCTGATGGCAAATCAGTTGTATTTACGCTGCATGATTATGGCACGTTTTCAATATGGCACCGCGAAGCTGATCTTTATCTGCTGGATACAGAGACCGGCGAAACAGTTAAAATGTCAGTAAACAGTGAAGAGTCGGATAGTTATCATTCATGGTCATCAAATGGCAAATGGCTGGTATTCAGTAGTAAAAGAGACGATGGCCTGTCCGCCAGACCATACTTCTCCTATATTTATTCTGCCGACAGTGCCGGAAAACCGTTTGTTCTACCCCAGAAAGATCCCGGACTGTACAGTAAGATGAAAAGGACTTTTAACAGACCTGAGTTTGTTACCGGACGGGTAATGGCAGATCCGCGTGATTTTGAAAAGGCATCAGATTCAGACGCAGTGCAGGCTGAATGGTCGGGTCCTTCTGAATTGAATAGCATAGAAGACCGGAGGTATAAAAATGAAAAATACTAAGGCCCTGAAATGGAACTGAATAAAATATTAAATATTAAAAAAACAGCCGGCAGGCATACAGCTATTCTTATACCTTTAATCCTTTTTGTTGTTTCTTTCCTTTATCTGCTCATTTTCCTGGATTCCCTTTTCCATTATCAGGAAAATAATTCACTTTTTATTTACACTGCAGAATATTTACAAAAATTTATTAATAAACCGGGTGGATTACTTGAATACACCGGAAATTTTCTTGCCCAGGGATATTTCAGTCCCCTTTACGGATCCATCATAGTTGCATTGCTCATTGTAATACTCTATTTCATATTTGTAAAAACAGGAAAAGAGCTGACTAATAAAATTCATGTTGCAAGGATTCTGGCTCTGCTGCCGTCAGCTCTTTTACTGCTGGCTCAGACAAATTTTGAGCACTTTATGCATTTTAACCTTGGATTTCTGGCAGTTGCAGGATATTTTATGCTTTCTGTAAGGTCAGAAAAAAGATATGTTAAACTGATATGTATTTTCCTTTTCCCTGTTTTTTACTATCTCACCGGATCATTTGCATTTATCTTTACAGGCCTTTTTATATTCTGCTCCCTGATGTTTGAAAAAGGGATCCACCGAATTTTAATGCCGGTAATACTGCTCCTGGTTTCAACAGCCTCCTTTTTAATTTTTAAGGATATTGTTTTTTATCAGCCTGTCAAAACACTGACCGGTTACCCTGTTTCTTTCCATGATCCCGTAAGTCTCCGGACAATGATAATTATTCTTACTTCATACTTCATACTTTATCCTTTATTATTAAAAGCCGGAATCAGTTTTCAATTCAGAAACACTGACTTATCCCGTTTTGAGCCGGCAGCATATATTATAATTTTCCTTCTGCTTTTACTTTCTCTCCTGAAATTTTATAATCCTGATCTTGTAAAAATTTTGCGACTTGAAAAGATGATCGCGGATGCTGACTGGGATGGGATAATTACTCAGCAGGAAAAATCGCCTGTGCCAAATGTGATAGCTGAATACTACTATAATCTGGCGCTGTCTGAAAAGGAAATCATGTGCGAAAAGATGTTCCACGGGCCCCAGGATTTCGGTCCAGGCTCTCTTAGTCTGCCCCGGACACCCGAATATTACAACCGTTCAATGTATTTTTATTATACTATCGGGATTGTAAATGAAGCGCGGCATCTGGCTTATGAATCGATGGTCGCTTTAGGTTTACGTCCCGGAAATCTTAAAATGCTTATTAAAACAGAACTCATAAACGGCAATTACCGGGTAGCTGAAAAATACATAAACGACCTCGGGAAAACACTTCATTACAGGAAGCAGGCTTCAAAATATGAAAAATTACTTAAGAATCCTGATTTGATCAGGTCTGATCCGGAACTTGGCAGGAAGTTGTTGCTGCTTCCCGGGACAGATTTTTTCATCAGGCCTGACGACCGGGATAACATCAATCTTCTTTTTTATTCAAATCCTTCAAACCTGAAGGCATTTGAATACAGGCTTGCCCGGATGCTTCTTGAGAAAGATTATAAAGCTGCAGTAAATGAGATCAGAAATATGCAACTTCTTGGTTATAAAACAATACCCAGACACCTTGAGGAAGCAGCAGTGGGTTATTCAAACATTACCAAACTTCTGCCGGATCTCGGAGGGCTTGCCATCAGGCCTGAAGCTGAAAAGGACTTTTATGAATATGGATCTGCATATAATCTTTACAGTAACAGTAAGGAAATGCTTGCCGAAAAAATGAAGAAAGACTGGGGGAAAACCTACTGGTATTATCTGCAATTCAAATAACTTAATAACATATTTTAATAATTATAAACCAATCAACTTATATTATGAAGAAACTGTTTTTGACATGCATGCTGACAGCTCTGCTGACTTCGGTTTATTGCCAGGAAGCCACAATCAGGGAAGAATTAATTCCTTTTCCAACCTATTCTTTCAGTGATCCCGACCCGATAGCCCGGCCGGGAAAGATCTATCCCTATTTCAGATATGATTATTTCTCCGCTGACCCGGAGGAGCAAAAGCATAAAATGGTAGTCCTTGAAAATAAGTGGATCAAAGTCTGGGTAGCTCCGGAAATAGGAGGGAAGGTATGGGGCGCCCTTGATAAGAAGAACAATCAGTATTTCATATATCATAACAATGTAGTTAAGTTCAGGGATATTGCAATGAGAGGGCCATGGACCTCAGGTGGTATTGAACATAATTTCGGATCGATCGGTCATGCTCCTACGGTAGCCACCCCTGTCGATTATTCATTCAGGAAGAATTCTGACGGGAGTGTCTCATGTTTCGTGGGATCACTGGAGCTGACCTCACGCACTGAATGGAGGGCAGAAATACGACTTCCTGCAGATAAAGCATGGTTCGAGATAAATTCATACTGGAATAACCCGACAGATATGAAAACATCACTCTATCACTGGCAGACAGCTGCAGCCGATGGAAAGGACGATCTTCAGTTCTATTTTCCGGGAACGGCTGAGATTGGTCACGGAGGAGAAGCAGACAGCTGGCCTGTAAAAGAAGGAGGCAGAGATGTCTCAGTTTATAAGAATAACAATTACGGTTCGTCTCATAGTTACCATGTACTTGGAGAATATGCTGACTGGTTCGCAGGGTATTATCATGACACTCAGTCGGGATTCGGCCACTGGACAAGACAACCTGTTAAACCCGGGAAAAAGATCTGGATATGGTCCCTTGCCCGCGACGGCGCTATCTGGACAGATCTTCTTACTGATCCTGAGAAAGGAAATACACAATATATTGAAATGCAGACGGGACTTCTTTTTAACCAGGAAGGCGATGGAAGTACAATGAGTCCCTTCAAGCATCAGTTCTTTGAACCCGGAACTGTTGAAACTTTTTCCGAATTATGGTTCCCTCTGAGCAATTTCAGCAATGTGAAAGCAATTTCACGTGAGGGGATATTCAATATTGAAAAAGAGTGGAATGATTATAAAATTGAATTCCAGGCTCTCTCATTTGTCAATGATAAACTTTTGATCACCGATCCCGCCGGAAAGATCCTTCAGGAATTTCAGCTTGATCTGGAACCGGAGCAGGAACTTGAAAAGAAGATCACACTTCAATCAGAGAATGTAATTTTCAGATTGGCGAATGGTGAATTGAATTATAATATGTCCGACAAAGAGGCAAATTTCCTTGACCGTCCGCTAGTAATCCAGGAAGATTTTGACTGGGAATCTGTTTTCGGTCTTTATACTACGGGTGTTGAGAAAGCCAAACAAAGGCTCTATTCTGCTGCTGAAACTTACTTTAAAAGATGTCTTGAAAAGGATCGCTGGTATCTGCCCGCCCTCACAGGTCTTGCCGATATTGATATCAGAAATCTGAAATATGACGAAGCAGAAAAGAAATTACTTGAAGTTATCAGGTTCAATACTTATGATCCGGATGCAAACTTCCTTTACGGCGTTCTTCTTACAAAAAAGAAAGAATTCAATAAGGCAAGAGATGCTTTTGGAGTAACGCTCCGTTCTCCTCAGTACAAAGCAGTATCACGGAATAAGCTTGCCCTTATAGCTCTTCAGGAAAACAGGCTCGATGAAGCCTGGGAATATGCAACAGATGCGGGCCTGTATAATGCCATCGATAAGAATATCAGTTATACAAGGGCAGTTATTGCCAGGTTGAGAAATGATAAATCAGTTTACAATAAAATTTTGGACGATCTTCTTGAGAGGGATCCGCTCAATCATTTTGCAGCATTCGAAAAGTACTATTCGACTAAAGATCCGGGAGCTCTTAAGGCTTTTAAATCCGGAATAACAAATGAGCTTCAGTATGAAACCTATACTGAACTTGCATTATGGTATATGAATGCCGGGCTGACGAAGGAAGCATTTGATGTTGTGGAGCAAAGCCCTTCACATCCAATTGCCGACTACCTGGCCGCTTTTCTGGCTGAAAAGAACAATGATGCTGCAAAATGTGACACTTACCTGCAGAAAGCCCTTAAAGGAGATGACAAGTATGTTTTCCCTTACAGGGACGAATTTGTTGATATATTTAAATGGGCTGAGAGCAAGGCCCCGTTATGGAAAACAAAATATTATTCAGCTCTTTTGTACTGGAGCAGGCAGCAGAATGAAAAGGCAGCATGGTACTTTGATCAGTGCGGAAATATGCCTGATAGTTACGGCTTCTATCTGACCAGGGGTACATTCAGACAAAAAGAAGGTAATGATGCAGAAACTGACCTCCTGAAAGCGCTCTCGCTAAAGCCTGATGACTGGAGACCATATCATGTATTATATGGATTTTACTCCTCAGGAAATAAGTATGACAAGGCTCTGGACATCACAGGCAGGGCTATGAAAGTTGCCGGAGATTCATATATAATAAAATTCGATCATGCACTGGCTCTGTTATATACAGGTAATTATGATGCGAGTATTAAAATCCTGGAGCAAACCGAAATCCTTCCTCATGAGGGTGCCGGTTCAGGAAGAGTTGCATGGAAGACTGCAAATCTGCTTAATGCATTGAAGAATTATTCTGCGAATAAGGCCAGAAAGGCGCTTGTTTATGCTAATAACACTTATAAATGGCCCGAAAATCTTGGTGTCGGAAGACCTTATAAAGTTGATGAAAGGGCAGAGGATTTGATAAGTGCCATCATACAGGAAAAACTTGGTAACAAAAAGCTTTCAGCAGAGTTGCTCGCAAAGGTTGCTGATTATAACGGAGGCAAACCTACGGCAGGAAATTCAATCAATTACCTGTCTGTTATGGCTCTGAATAAGCTTGGCCGCACGGAAGAATCTTCACGTTATTTTAAACAGTGGACGGAAATGAGCAGGAATAAGAAAGTTGTTGAATGGGCCGGACTGATGATTGACGGAAAGAAAGCTGAAGCTGCAGCTGTTCTTAAATCGGTTTCCGACGAGGGTGAAGGAACTCCTTGGAACCCTGCAGGAACTGATTCCGATTTCAGACTTGTAAATGAGATAGCACAAATTGTTAATCGTTGATAATCGTTTGTAAACGGTTTTTTGTATCTTTATCAAAACTTTAGTGCTGTGGAAAAGAAATGTCTCGATTGCGGCGAAATTATTCGCGGCCGCACCGATAAGAAATTCTGTTCCGACCAGTGCAGGAATAATTACAATAACCGTCTAAACCGCGATACAAACAATTTTGTACGGAATGTGCATGGTTTACTGCGGAAGAACAGAAGGATCCTCTCAGATCTTTATAACGAGGGTAAACACGATGTTCATAAAGATGCGTTGTTTGCCCTTGGTTATAACTTCAGCTTTTTTACCCATGTAATCGAAACATCAGGTGGACAGAAATACCACTATTGTTTCGAATACGGATACAGGGAAACCGGCAACGACTTTATTGAGTTAAAGCAGAACAGCCAGTATCTCAGTTACCAATAAACGGGAAGTACTTTTTGATATTATCTTTTGTGAGCCGGGTGCCGTAACCGGAGTCCTGGAAAGCTTCACAGTATCTGGCAGACGAAGCTTTTTCCTCTCCGTATAATTCGGTAAGCTTTTCACGGTATGCACCGGCATTCGATGAGCTTTTGCGGGTCTTGCCAAGCCACTCCCTTCTCTCAGCTTCAGTGGCAGGAACTTCTGACAGTCCTCCACGGTTATAAGGCAGCCACTCATACATCTGCGAGGTATGCTGATGATACATATCGATCTTCTTTTCTATAACGTCATCGATAATTACGCATACATCCGGTTTAAATGGTTCAGGATGAATGAATCCGTCGCTCATGTAGAGGAAGACAGGATTTTTTTCGAGATGCGGCACCTTTGGAAGGATCCGGGGCACAGTAACCATATATGCAGCATCGAGCACTAGAGTTCCTGTGTACCGGTGATCGGGATGGTAATCATAAGGTCTTGGAAAAATAACCAGGTCGGCTTTATGTTCCCTTATCAGCTTGATTACTTCAAGCCTGTTCTTATAGGTGGGCATTAACCTCCCGTCGTGGTTATTGAGTGTTATATACCTTACCCCGATAGCCTCACCGGCCCTTCTTGCTTCTTCTCTCCTTATTTTAGCCAGTTTTGCCGGTTTGAGTGACTGATGTCCCGCATCCCCGCTGGTCAGCGATACAAGTAGTACATTATGTCCCAGCAGAGCCCATTTATGAGCTGTTCCGCCAACCTTGTCAGGATCATCGGGATGAGCCCCGATCACAATTATATTAAGTTTCTCATTGGTTGTTACCTGTGCCTGAATAGTTGTTGCCAGAACAAACAAGACTAACAACTGTAAAATGAACATTCTCCTTTTCATAATCTATCTTTTTTAAAATTACATACTTCTCCATAACTCTCCGACTGCCAGCCTTCGCCAAGGCTACGGCTGCCAATGCACGACTGCAAGACTGATGGACAAAACCTTCGAACCCTCGAACCTTCGAACCCTCGCACCCTCGCACCTTTCAGTCCCTGTTTGCCATCTCCCAAACATTCGCAAAGCTGATCCTTACAATCTTCTCCATAATATCCCAGTTCAGCGTCCGGACTTCATCGTATGGGGTATGATACTCTTCCCTGTGACCCGGCTTAAACCTCATTATCGGGATACCGGCTTCAACAAACGACCTGTGGTCACTGCCTCCCGGAGGATCATCAGATGGCTGATAATTAACTTCCAGATCGATACCAAATTTTTTAAGGTTTGACTCTGTTATATCTTTTAGTCCTTTCAATGAAGTTGTATATGTCATTACAACCCCATTTTTATTATCATCTGAGATATACCTTGAGATCATATCAAAATTCACGTTGAGAGTAATACTTTTAAGATTGAAAGGGGAATTCCTTACAAAATAGCGTGATCCGAGTAGTCCCACTTCTTCAGATGACCATAATGCAATAATTATCGACTTCTCCGGTTTTACACCTGTGGCTGTCAGGGCCTTGGCCAGTGTCATAACTCCCACGGTCCCTGATGCATTATCATCTGCACCGTTCCAGATAAGTCCGTCTTTCATTCCCATGTGATCATAATGAGCACCGATCACAATGAATTTTTCAGGATCATTGCCTTCAATGACGCCGAGTATATTTCTGACTGGTATCTGTTCTGTAGTTGCTGATGATTTGAAGCAGACCGATTTACCTGTCAGGGGAGGGATTGCGTATAGCTGATTTGAATCCGCTTTTTTCAGATATTCTTCGATATTTATTCCCGATCCCTTTAAAATTTCATTCGCGGTTCTTGCTGAAACCGTAATTCTTATAAAATCTTCCTGAAATGTTTTTCCGGGCAGGGTATATCTTGGCCTTATCCTGCCACGATTCTGATCATTTTCTGCAGGAGAGAGGTTCATGAACTCCTCCGGTTCCGCTATTCCCGTCACTGATGCTGAAGGATTGAATTCGATAATACCTGCAGCTCCCATTTCTCTTGCATAATTTTCAAAGGAAGATGCAGAGGCATTAATCTCTGTCGTGCTCAGTCTTTTTTCAGCAAATGCCGGGTAACCCGATATTTTCAATATGAACTTTCCTTTTATATCTGTTTTTTCAAGGTCGTTGAATTTTATTTTTTCATTCCTGAACGCATACCCTGCAAAGACAACAGGAGCAGTAATTTCAACAGAACTGTATAATTGGCGGACTGAAAAATCAACATTCAGTTCAAAGCCTGTTTCCCTTGTCAGATCACCTGTAACCGACCTGAGGCTGAATTCCGGTTCATTGTCAGGTAATGTTTTTATCAGGGTGAAGTTCTGAAAATATGATCTTCCTCCGGGAACAAGGGAATTAAGATAATCAATACCTCTGAGATAATCACCTCCGGGCTTCACACCGTAAAGCTGCAGCATGCTTGCAATATAATCTCCTGCCAGATATTCTCCTTTTTCACCTGCGGCCCGACCTTCCATCCAGTCTGATGCGAGGAACCCAAGCTGTGCTTTCAGTGCATCAGCAGTAATTGCTTCCAATCCTTTTTCAACCGGAGTATCCTGGGAATAAAGAACTGGTGCAGCAAGTAATATGATAGTAGCCAGGAAATGTTTAAGCAACTTCATCAATTCAAATTTTTACTAAG
>CAZWUB010000096.1:8670-13119 GCA_964637415.1 uncultured Rikenellaceae bacterium | reverse complement strand
GTAATTTTTTCTATTGAAAGCTCCACCTGTTCTTTTGTATGGGTTGCCATAAGGGAATATCTGATCAGACAATCTTCCTTCGGAACGGCGGGTGAAACAACCGGATTAACGAAGATGCCGTCGGCCAGCAGTGCCTGTGTCAGCAGAAGGGCTTTGATATTATCGCGGATGAACAGAGGTATTATCGGTGTTTCGGATTTCCCGGTGTCAAATCCCATTTCTTTAAATCCTTTAAGTGCATGCCGGGTTATTTCCCACAAATGGTTGATCCTTTCGGGTTCACTTACCATTATATCGATTGCTGCAAGCACCGATGCTGCCGATGCAGGTGTCATGCTTGCGCTGAATATCAGCGAACGGGAATTATGCTTGATAAAATTGATTGTATGTTTATCAGATGCAATAAAACCACCCAGAGAAGCAAGGGATTTTGAGAATGTTCCCATTATGAGGTCGACTTTATCTGTGAGTCCGAAGTGAGATGCAGTACCTGATCCGCCCTTTCCGAGAACTCCGATAGAGTGGGCATCATCAACCATAATTGTTGCATCATATTTATCAGCCAATGCAACAAGTTGAGGGAGTTTTACAATATCACCTTCCATGGAGAAAATTCCGTCAACAACGATCAGCTTCATGCTTTCTGCCGTGCAGTGCTTAAGCTTGCTCTCAAGAGCATTCATATCGTTATGGGCAAACTTGAGCACCTTTGAGAATGAAAGCCGGCTCCCCTCAATAATTGATGCATGGTCGAGCTCATCGAGAAAGACATGATCACCTCGTCCTGTCAGAACAGAAACTACACCCAGATTTACCTGGAACCCCGTGCTGTAACAAAGTGCGCCATCTTTCCCGACGAGATCGGCAAGCCGCTCCTCAAGCTGAATATGAATATCAAGGGTGCCATTGAGGAATCTGGATCCGGCACAGCCTGTGCCATATTTATCAATTGCTTTCTTCGCTGCTTCCTTGATCTTCGGATGGTTTGTAAGTCCGAGGTAACTGTTTGATCCGAACATCAGGACTTTTTTCCCCTTAATCGTTACCACGGTATCCTGATCGGATTCAATTTCACGGAAATAAGGATAGATGCCTGCTTCCATCGCTTTCTGCGGGGCATCATACTTCGACAGAACAGATTGTAATTTTCTCACAGGTTGAAGATAAAAATGGGTTTCTCCAAATATATGTAAAAAAGTGAATAATTATTATAAAACCCAACCTGATGAAAAATGAAATAAAAGAATGTGCTGGGAATGATTAAGATATTAAAGCCGGTAAATTATTATATTTTTACGTTAAATAAGTACAAATTTTAATATAAAACCCTTTGTGCTCTTTGCGTAATCCTTTGTGCTCTTTGTGGTTACACTAAGGAAAGCACTAAGAACACGAAGGGGAAAAAGAGGTTAGCTTATTAATACATTTAACTGTTAAATCCGGATACATGTATAAATTTTATAATTATTCTCTTATAATAATCTTTGCCACCGCGGTGGTAGTTTTCTTATTGTTATTTTTCGTTTCCGCTCCATACGGAAAATTCAGGCGGGAAGGCTGGGGCCCGGCTGTCAGAGCAAAATGGGCATGGATGATAATGGAATTCCTTTCTCCGGCACTAATTGTATATTTCTTTTTGACAGCAGAAAGAAGAAGTCTTCCGGGGTTCATTTTCCTGATCGTATGGCTGATCCATTATATACACAGGACCTTCATATATCCTTTTATGCAGTCGGGCAGGGATAAATCTTTTCCGGTGGTTGTAGTTCTGATGGCAATGATATTTAATTGTCTTAATGGTTTTGTGAATGGTTACGGAGTTTTTCACCTTTATGATTATGATATCTCCTGGCTCAAATCGTGGCAGTTCATTGCCGGAGTGATCCTGTTCATTGCAGGATTTTCAATAAATAAGACTGCCGATAAAATGCTTCGTAATTTCAGAAAGATAAGTCCAAAGGAATATATTGTTCCAAAGGGATGGTTGTTCAATTATATTTCATCACCTCACTATTTCGGTGAGATTGTTGAATGGGGAGGATGGGCCCTGATGACCTGGTCTCTTCCCGGCCTGGCATTTTTTATTTTCACATTCGCAAATCTTTTCCCGAGAGGAGTCAGTTCACATAAGTGGTACAAGGCAAATTTCCCGGATTATCCTGCTTCCCGGAAGGCGGTGCTGCCCTTTTTAGTCTAAGTTTGGAGTTTGGAGTTTGGAGTTTGGAGTGCCTAAAGTGAGCTAAAGTGCCTAAAGTGCTCTAAAGTTGACTTAGATATCCTTGGGATGACTCAGGTAACCTTAATAATTGAAAATGTCATTCATTCCAATAACTTTAGGCACTCTAGGCACTTTAGGCACTCTAGGCACTTTTCTTCCCGTTTTATTTGGAAAGTTAACCCGCAGCATTTACTTTTGCGTCCGAAATCAATTTTTAGTACAATATGGACGATGTTCCGGCGCATAGTATAAACTAATTCCTGGTACGGAAGGGCAGCCGGATCTCCGGTCATCTCCTCCTGTATCAGACAGAAAGGAGGTGACATGACTTCACTCACAACGTTTTATTTAAGCGGAATAACTGGTAAAGAGGTCTTTGATGCTGATGGTAATGCCATCGGAAGAATAAAAGATCTTCTTGTTAATGCTGTTCCCTCAGGTCAGGCTGATCCGAATCAGCAGCTTGTAACAGGAGTTAAACTCCGAATCAGAAAAAAGACAGGGTTCTATTCCTTTGAATCTTTCAGGATATCAAAAGCCCGTGAGGAACTTTATGTCACCTGCACGCAACTAATTGAGATGGGCAGTGATGAGGTGGATAACGGACTTCTGCTTGTTGAAAATATCCTCGATAAACAGATCGTTGACCTGAACGGACGAAAACTTGTCAGGGTAAACGATGTAAGGCTTGCCACACTGGCATCAGGAACTTTTGCAATTGCAGTCGATATTGGGATTGAAGGGCTTCTGAGAAGAATAGGAATAACCGGGCCGATAAAAAGGTTATTGTCTTTCTTCAAAATAAAGATCCCCACCAGGTTCATATTGTGGGATGATGTTCAGGCCATTGATTTTTCAAATCTCAATATCAAGCTTTCAAAGAGTTATGCCAGGCTCCACATGTTACATCCATCCGACCTTGCGGATATACTGGAGGAGCTGGGGAACAAATCGAGTACTTCGGTCTTCTCGGCTCTTGATGAAGAAAAGGCTGCAGATGTTCTCGAGGAACTTGAAACTGATGCCCAGATCCATATCGTTGAAAGTCTTCCTGTAAACAAGGTTGCTGATGTTTTCGAGAAAATGCCGGCTGATGAGGTTGCCGATATTATTGATGAACTGGAGGATGACAAGGCAGAATTACTGCTGAAGGAAATGGAAGCGGAATCATCGCAGGAGGTAAGGGAGCTCCTTGAATATGACGACGACCTGGTAGGAAGTATAATGACTACTGATTACCTCTCTTTCACCAGCACCAAAACTGTCGAAGAAGTACTTACTGAACTTCGGATCAAAAAACCGGAATCCGCGGAACTTTATAATATGTTTGTTACTGAAAAGGATGACAGGCTTATCGGAACTTTTAATCTCCGTGATCTTGTTGTGGCAGAGCCCGGAAAAACGCTCGAAGAAATAATGAAGTCTGAACCGGTATCCTTATTAGACGACCAGAAAACCTCAGCAATTGCCGAGATTGTTTCAAAGTATAACCTTCTCGCCGTACCTGTCATTGACCAGAATGATCAGCTCCAGGGTATGGTCGTCGTCGACGACGTTGTTGAAGACCTGATAAGTGAAAGGAGGACAAGGAAACGCAGAAAATAATCCGGGGAAATGACAGAATTAAAATTCGAGAGGAAGCATCTTTTCAGAAAACTGGGGATTTTTCTGATGATCCTGGGACCGGGTATCATTACAGGAAGTGTAGATAATGACGCTGGAGGGATAACAACATATTCTGTTGCAGGTGCAGAATACGGTTATGGACTGATCTGGACTCTGATCCCTTCCTTTATAGTCCTCATTGTTATACAGGAGATGAATGCAAGAATGGGAATCGTCACAGGGAAGGGGCTTGCAGATCTTATCAGGGAAAATGCAGGGATTAAGATAACATTTTTCATTTTCGTGGGACTGCTGCTATCGGGGATCGGTAATACTACAACAGAATTTGCCGGCGTTGCAGGTAGTATGGAAGTTTTTGGCGTAACCAAATATATATCAGTTCCTGTGGTTGCTGTCCTGGTCTGGTTTCTTGTAGTCAAGGGGACTTATAAGATCGCAGAACGGATCTTTCTGTTATTCAGTTTATCATTGCTGACTTATGTGATTTCCGCGATAATGGGCAAGCCCGACTGGAAAGAGATTGGAACAGCTGTTATCAGGCCCGGTGTTGAGGTCAATACAAAGAGCATGACAATGATAATTGCTCTTGTCGGAACTACAATTGC
>CAZWUB010000096.1:1668-8570 GCA_964637415.1 uncultured Rikenellaceae bacterium | reverse complement strand
CCATCGCTTGTTTGTATCACGGCAGGATATGAAAATTCAGATCCGGGATTTGCGTTTTCAAGAAGCGCAGCTGCCTTCCATACTTTTCCATCTGCTGAAATGGCGGCATGAATTGCATGACGGCCTTTCACAAGGTGATTATAAATCAGGAGATGACGGCCATCCTTAAGAGTAACAGCATCTATCCCGGAGTTATTGTTAGGTAAAGCAATTGGTTCGAGGCTGCTCCATGTACGTCCGTTATCGTCTGACCAGGCAGTAAGTATTTTCGAAACTGTACTCCGGCAAAGCAACTGTAGCTTTCCTCCGGGATGCTTCAGGATGGTGGGCTGTATGGCGCCGGTGGTCCTCTCATTCAGCGCTGAGGTCCGTTCCCAGGTAAGCCCGTTGTCGGAGGTGAATTCCATGTGCAGCCTCCATCCTTCATCTTCGGTGCTGGAAGGACAAAGCAATTCTCCGTTATCAAGAAGAACAGGCTTGTTCTTTATTGGTCCTGCAATATCCTCGGGTAATCTACGGGGAACAGACCAGGTCTTTCCTTTATTATCAGAAGTGATAAGCTCACCCCACCATGTTGAGGGACTGGGCCCGACCTTGTAGAATAATAAAATCTTATCACCGGTATTATATAAAACAGGGTTCCAGCAGGGATAACGTTTTGCTTTGTGCTGAACACCATTGGCGACCTCAACAGGCTTTGACCATGACCCTTTTTCATTACGGCTTACCCAGATGCCGACATCAGGATTCCTTTCTGCCGTTCCTCCGAACCATGCTGCCATAAGGCCTTTCCCGTTCTGAATGATGGTCGAGGCATGGCAGGATGGAAAAGGTACATCCTGCGGCTGATAAATGAATTCAGTTTTAGTAACACATACGAATCCGCTGTACTGACTGACAGCCTCCCGGGGAAGAACAATACTCAGGGAAATTAAAATAAAAAGTAATTTTTTCATATCTGATTTAATTTATAATCAATCATAACCTTTGTGTCTTTTGTGATTTTCCTTTGTGCTCTTTGTGGTTAAGAAGAATTTTTATATAACCACAAAGGACACGAAGTTCACACTAAGAGCACTAAGGGTTTTTCTTATTTAATAAGTTAGTCATCAAAAAACCAACCAGGAATATTGTCATTGTTCCGAATACAATTGTGAGGTTTGTATGGAAGGGGCTCCTGAATGCCAGGCTTCTTCCTTCTGTGAAATAGAGAGGAGAAAGACTCATCCATACTATTACCAGCACACCGATTATCACACCGATCACTGCATCTGTCCGGACTGACTTTTTCGAAAAATATCCGAGCAGGAACAATCCCAGCATGCCACCGCTGAAGATTGAAGCAAGTGACCACCATGCATCAAGAGCGCTTTCGACTCCGACAAGAGCCAGTGCAATAATGATCCCTATTGTACCGGTGGCGAAAGACGAGAGGTAAAGGACTCTCATTGAGCTTTTCTCATCCGCATTCTTGTTGAAATAACGTTTGTAATAATCGTTAAGAACTATTGTTGCAGTGCTGTTGAGGCTTGTAGCAACAGTACTCATTCCGGCAGCAAATATCGATGCGATCAGCAATCCTGTAATACCCGCGGGAAGACCTGAAGCTATAAAGTAAGGAAAAACCTTATCTGCTGCCCCTGCTGCGCCAAGTTCCGTGGGAAGCAGTTCGGGCCTTGCAGTGTAATATGCAAAAAGGGCTGTCCCGATGTAAAAGAAAATCAGTGAAACGGGGATATATAACATTGATCCGAACCAGGTCGATGCCTTGGCTTCGCGGTCGGTGCCTGTTGTCATGTACCGCTGAATGTAATTCTGGTCAATACCGTAATTCTGAAGGTTTATAAAAAGTCCGTAAATCAGAACAACCCAGAAGGTCGATTCCGAAAGGCTTGTTCCGAGACTGCCGAGACTGAATTTGTTGTTCTCCGCGGCAATCCTGAACAGCTGACCGGGTCCTTCAGGCATAGAAAAGGTGAGGATAAGTGCACAAACTATGGCGCCGATTATAAGAATGATCCCCTGGATTGCGTCTGTCCAGATGACAGCTTTTATTCCGCCGAGCATTGTATAAAACATTACCATCACTCCGGTAAGTATTATAATTGTTTTTATATCCCACCCGAAAAGAGCATTCAGAGGAAGAGCAAGCAGCATAAGGATCGCGCCTGTTCTCATAAGCTGAGTGAGTATATAACATGAGGAAGCATATATCCTTGCCCATGCGCCGAACCTCTGCTCAAGGTAATAATAGGCTGAAATGTTCCCTATCCCCCTGTAAAGGGGAATAAAAAACCGGATAGTCATTATTGTTGCAAAAGGGATTGACAGGCTGAAAACAAAGGCATTCCAGTTTGATGCATAGGCTTTACCGGGAAGGCCCAGGAAGCTGATACTGCTGACGAAAGTTGCGAAGATTGACATTCCGACAACCCATGCCGGGAGCTTCCTTCCGCCGGCTGTGAACTGATCTGTTGTTTTATTCCTGAAATAAAAACTGGCTCCAAGGATAATATTACCTGCGGTAAGAGCAAAGAATACAATTGAATCAAGAAGTGGAAGCTTCATCAGCAGTATTGTTAGAATAAGAAGTGTAAAATATTACCGGTTAAATTTACAATTTATATATTAGATTTGTAATCAGAGATCACTTTATGAACCTTAAATCTTATCTGAAATGAAAATATTAAATGCCAGGATAATTATCTGCCTAATTTTTAATTTCTTCTTCATTTCATCCTCCCTTGTTTCAGGTCAGAAAAAGCCTGACGAAGGTATGCTGGGGAAGGCCGATATGTACAAAGCCAAAAAAAGTTCACTTGAGTATCTTAGTGATGATGCTGTAGCCAGAAAATTTGGTATTATATCAGATTCAATATGGCGCTTTGCCGAGCTGGGAATGCAGGAATTCCGGTCATCAGCCATTCTTATCAGGGCGCTTGAAGAGGAAGGATTTTCTGTGGAGAAGGGTGTTGCAGGCATGCCAACTTGTTTTGTTGCGTCGTGGGGTACAGGTAAACCGGTAATAGGATTTCTGGGAGAGTTTGATGCCCTTCCAATGATTTCTCAGAAAGCTCTAACACCTGTGAAGGATCCTGTTGTGGAAGGAGCACCGGGACACGGATGCGGGCATAATATGATGGGCACAGCTGCAGTGGCTGCAATCATTGCAGTAAAAAGAAGTATGGAGCAGAATAAGGTTCAGGGTACAATAAAATTCTTCGGATCACCTGCTGAGGAGACCATAATAAGCCGGCCATATATGGTAAGAGCCGGTGTATTCAAAGATGTTGATGCTGTCATAGATAATCATGCTTCATCAAATTTTGCAACAAGATACGGAGTAGATAACAGTGCCATCATTTCGGCAATATTTACTTTTACAGGAAGGACAGCACATTCTGCCGGTGCCCCGTGGAGCGGAAGGAGTGCGCTTGATGCCGTTGAGCTGATGAATGTTTCGACTAATTTTCTGCGCGAACATCTTTTTTATACATATCGTATGCATTATGTTATAACTGAAGGGGGAGAAGCCCCGAATGTTGTTCCTGATAAAGCTTCAGTATGGTACTATGTACGAAATACCGATGAAAGGGTTGAGGAAACATATTCAAGGGTAGTTGATTGTGCAAAGGGCGCCGCAATGGCTGCAGGTGCTGAGCTGGATACTATTACCATTCTGACTGCAGCGCATCAGAAACATATAAATAAAGGTCTGGCAGAGACTATTCAGCGAAATATTGAGCTAGTGGGAATGCCTGAGTGGACAGAAGAAGAAATGACCTTTGCCAGATCGCTTCAGAAGACACTTGGAGCAAAAGAGACAGGCTTTCCTGTTAAGCTGAATCCTATTGGTAAGCCATCGGCAATACAGGTAGGAGGAGGGTCGACAGACGTCGGCGAAGTATCACTTATAGCTCCAACTGCAACGCTCAATTTCCCCGGAGGAGTCCCGGGTGCCATCGGGCACCACTGGTCAACAGTTACTGCCGGCTTTGGAAGCGCTGCATGGAAAGGACTGAATGCCGGCGCAAAGGTTATGGCAGCAACAGCCCTGGATCTGCTGACTGATGAAAAACGTCTTGAAGAAATAAAAAATGAGTTTGCTGAATACTCAAAAACCCATCCGTATAAATCATTTCTTCCTGAAGGCGCCAAACCTCCCCTTGACCTTAACAAAGAGCTGATGGACAAATTCAGGAAAGCAATGATGGAAGTTGAAAACTGAATTCACTTATAATGATGAGTAAAGGTTATTTTGAATCGGGAACTTATATTACTCCTGAAAAAAAACCGCGTTTCGGCGACAAGCTTTTTTTTCACACAAGATTATATTTCACGCTTAAGTTTGCAAGGACTGTTCTGACTTCAAGATATCAGGCTAAAAGGGGGCGTTATGGTGATAAGGAATGGGCTGATTCATCATATTATATTTTCAGGTTTATTGAGAGATCGGGAGGGAGTTTCAATATTACCGGGATGGACAACATTACAAAGTCAAAGGAGCCTGTATTGTTCATAGCCAATCATATGAGCACTCTTGAGACAATGATATTGCCGGGCCTGATCCAACCACTCAGGAACGTTACATTTGTAGTCAAGGAGAGCCTGGTAAGACATCCTCTGTTTGGAGATGTGATGAGGTCAAGGGATCCGATTATAGTCGGAAGGACCGATCCCCGGAAAGACCTTGAAGCTGTGATGAACGGCGGAATGGAACTATTGTCAAAAGGAATATCTATAGTTATTTTCCCGCAGAGTACAAGAAATGTAGTTTTCAAACCTGAGGAGTTTAATTCCCTGGGTGTCAAGCTGGCAAAAAAGGCCGGAGTTCAGGTAGTCCCTATAGCATTGAAAACCGATTTCTGGGGTAACGGTAAACTGATTAAGGAGATCGGTCCGCTTGACAGCAGCAAAACTATATATTTCAAATTCGGAGAGCCTTTTAAAGTGACAGGAACAGGAAAGGAAGAAAACCAGAAGATAATTGACTTCATTCAGAGTTCACTAAATGACTGGCAGTGAGTTTTTAATTTTTCTAATACCACATTTATAAATAAAGATTATTTTAATAGATTTGTGGGGACCGCTCACATTGATCAGATAACCCTGAACCTCATATAATGATCATTAATGGACGTCTTGAATACTCATTATTACTCTGATAAATATTAATTATTTAAATCATCTGATATGGCAATATTAGACTGGATCGTATTGGGACTTTTTTGTCTCGGACTTGTTGGAATTATTTACTGGGTCACTAAAAAGAAGAACGAAACATCTACTGATTATTTTCTTGCTGGACGTGATGCTACATGGCTTGCTATCGGCGCATCAATTTTTGCCTCCAATATAGGATCCGAGCATCTTGTGGGGCTGGCAGGAGCCGGAGCATCAAGCGGAATGGCAATGGCTCACTGGGAAATGCACGGCTGGATCATTCTTATACTGGGTTGGTTCTTCGTACCCTTCTATGCCCGCAGCGGAGTCTTCACAATGCCTGAATTCCTCGAGAAACGTTATAACCGTGGATCAAGGAGCGTATTGTCGATAATATCGCTTGTAAGTTATGTATTTACGAAAGTTGCAGTCACAGTGTATGCCGGAGGAATCGTTTTTAAACAGGTTTTCGGAATTGAATCAATGTTCGGCATTGATTTCTTCTGGATAAGCGCCGTCGGACTTGTTCTTATAACAGGAATATACACTATATTGGGAGGAATGAAAGCAGTACTCTACACTTCATTGCTGCAAACACCTATTCTGCTGGTTGGTTCTCTGGCAGTTCTTGTGCTCGGACTCATTAAAGTCGGGGGATGGAATGAAATGATGGAGATATGCCGGGCGGTTCCGGTAAATGCTGATGGCAATACAATGACTGAGCTGATGAGGTCTGCAAGAGATCCGGAATACCCCTGGACAGGAGTGATACTGGGCTCTGCCATAATAGGTTTCTGGTATTGGTGTACTGATCAGTTTATCGTTCAGAGAGTTCTTTCCGGCCGTAATCAGGCTGAATCCCGCAGAGGAGCCATTCTCGGTGCAGCATTTAAATTAAGCCCTGTATTTATTTTCCTCATTCCGGGAATGATAGCATATGCACTTAATTATAAAGGTATCATTACTCTTCCCGATTCTGATTCAGCATTTTCAGTTCTCGTAAAAGAACTGTTGCCAATAGGATTTAAAGGACTTGTTGTCGGAGGTATCCTTGCAGCACTTATGAGCTCGCTTGCATCACTTTTTAACTCTTCAGCAACTCTCTTTACAGTGGATTTTTATCAGAAATTTAAACCAGCGGCTCCTGAAAAAGAACTGGTAAGGGTAGGAAGAATAGCCACAGCTGTCGTTGTTGTACTTGGTGTACTCTGGATACCTGTAATGAGAGGATTGGGGAAAGTGCTTTATGCTTACCTGCAGGATGTACAATCACTTCTTGCTCCCGGAATAGCGGCAGTTTTCCTTCTTGGGATAGCTTCAAAGAAAACCACACCGACAGCTGGGCTTTTAGGTCTTATTTCGGGATTTGTTCTGGGGATGACCAGGCTGGGCCTTAAGGTATTCGCAGGTGGCATCAGTCATGATTCAATTATATATAAGGTATTTCTTGCTCCCAACTGGCTTCATTATGAAATAGCCCTCTTCTTCCTTGTGATCATTATTATAATTGTAACAAGCATGGTCACAAAGAGAGCAGATCCTGTAACTATCAGGGGATTGTATATAGGTTCAGCTACTGCAGAACAAAAGGCTCTGACACGAGCCAGCTGGAATAACTGGGATCTGGTGTTCTCAGGACTTATAATTATAGTTATAATTGCGTTCTATATATATTTCTGGTAGTAATGAAGGATTATACCAACCCTTCCCCCTTATCCCCCTTCCCTTAAGGCTAAGGG
>CAZWUB010000096.1:0-1568 GCA_964637415.1 uncultured Rikenellaceae bacterium | reverse complement strand
CAAAATACAAAACAAAGAAATCTGGTTTGTTACCGGAAGCCAGGACCTTTACGGACCTGAGACACTCAAACAGGTGGCTGCCGATTCGGAAAAGATCGCTTCATCACTAAATGAAGCTGCCGGAATTTCTCAGAAAATTGTCTTCAAACCGGTGCTGACATCTCCGGAATCGATTTACAAACTATGTTCTGAAGCAAATAGCACGGAGAAGTGCATCGGAATCATAACATGGATGCATACCTTTTCACCTGCAAAGATGTGGATAGGAGGACTGGGAATTCTTATTAAGCCGTTTCTTCACTTTCATACACAGCTTAACAGGGATATTCCCTGGGATTCAATAGATATGAACTTCATGAATCTAAACCAGAGCGCCCATGGTGACCGTGAATTCGGATTTATCGGCACGAGAATGAGGCTTAACAGGAAGGTCGTGGTAGGTCATTATCAGGATCCTGAGGCTATTGACAGAATAGCGGTATGGATCAGGGCTGCTGCCGCTTATGACGATGCCCGCAATATGAAGGTTGCGAGGTTTGGGGATAATATGCGTGAAGTAGCTGTTACTGAAGGAAATAAGGTGGGCGCTCAGATCAGGATGGGTTATTCTGTTTATGGTTACGGGATCGGTGACCTTGTAAAAGCGGTTAACGAGGTATCTGATGAGGCCGTCAAGAAGCTTCTTTCAGAGTATTCATCAGAATATAAGATGACAAAAGAAGTGGCAGGATCCGCATCCCTTAAGGAAGCAGCAAGAATTGAAGCGGGAATGGAATCATTTCTTGAAACAGGCGGCTTCAAGGCTTTCACTACAACTTTCGAGGATCTGCACGGTCTTAAACAACTACCCGGGATTGCTGTTCAGAGACTTATGGCAAAAGGATACGGTTTTGGTGCTGAAGGCGACTGGAAAACAGCTGCCCTTGTAAGATCGATGAAGGTCATGGCAGATGGTCTGAAAGGCGGGACTTCCTTCATGGAAGATTATACATATCATTTCGATCCCGAAGGTATGAGGGTGCTTGGCGCCCATATGCTTGAGGTTTGTCCGACTATCGCGGAGAATAAGCCGGCTGTTGAGATCCATCAGCTGTCAATAGGAGGGAAAGCCGATCCGGCAAGGCTTGTTTTCAAAACAGCTCCGGGAAGAGGGATCAATGTTTCGGTTATTGACCTTGGCAACAGGTTCAGGATGATAGTAAACGAGGTTGAAGTTGTTAAATGTCCGGATATGCCGAAGCTGCCTGTTGCAAGCGTTCTCTGGAAACCAATGCCCGATCTTAAGACAGGCGCGGCTGCATGGATACTTTCCGGAGGCGCTCATCATACGGGATTCAGCATGGCAATAAACTCCGAATACCTCGAAGATCTCGCAGGAATGATGGGGATCGAATTTGTCCTTATCGATGAAAAATTCAATCTGTCCCAGCTTAAAAATGAATTGAGATGGAATGAAATATATTATCATCTGGCAGGAGGAATAATCTGATCAACTGAATAAATATGCTTGAAAAACTAAAGGAAAGAGTATTTAAAGCTAATCTGAGCCTTGTAAAACAAGGTCTTGT
>CAZWUB010000095.1:0-13138 GCA_964637415.1 uncultured Rikenellaceae bacterium | reverse complement strand
AAAACCGAAAGATTACAGATTTTTATCCCCATTAAAAGGGTGGTATCATTTTTTATCGGTAAGTGGTATTAGTTTACTCCGGCAAAGGGAGTACCCCTCTTATTTATTTTTTAGTCGGACACTAGTGAAAAAAATGAATCAAGGGTGCAGGAATTTAAGGATCCATTATTGAAAGTAGATTTAGAATTAATAAGTAGGTAAAAAAGATAGCTATCTATTTTTGCACATGCTAGAGTACAAATTAATAGATAGCTATACTAATTAGTTTTGAGGTTCTTACCTAACCACAGGTACCCCTACCATCAGTAACCATGCTATGATACGAACAATCACCGCAGTAGAGCGTAGCGCCTGAGCCGGTTGTTTTTCCAGTATAACATTGTAAGGTACCGTCATATCCTCCTCTTAAAGTTAAAAGTTCATCGTTTCTCAATAATTTTTCTGCATTAATCTGTATTTTTTTAAGCTTTTTCATTGTAATTTCTTATTAAAAATTGAAATTCAAAATTCATCTTTAGAAATTTAACCATTTTATCTGATTTTTCGTTTCCTGAAATGGATCAGGAGTAATATTAACTTTTCATAGATACACCTCCTTTCTAATTTGAGAAAGAACTCGGTAGGAATAGTGAAGAGAATAGACTGGAGTGCAAGCATTGATTTTAATAACAATGTGCCAAAAACACCAAAACTCGCTACTACCTGTCTTTTCTAAATACCTCTTGCCATTCTCTTTCATGGATTTATGAATATATTATTGATAAAAACATAACATGAATATTTATCGGTTTGATTAACTAAAAATTTTCGATACAAACTTTTTCTCGATTCCAAAAAACTCCTTAAAATATACTATATCTTCGATATCGTATTGATTGGGAAGCTGATAGCCATTTATAAAGAATGTTGGAGTATGCGTCAAATTACATTCTTCGAACAACTTGTAATTCTCATTAATTACTTCCTTTGAATAATCTTCTATCTCTGGAATACAAAGGTTTTCAGATAATTTATTTCTTGAGTATGGATGTGCATTATACCATGTGTTTAACAGTTCTATTGCTTCTTCGTTTTTATTTTGTCTTGAGTAAAAATATAATGCATTAAGAATCTTGCTATCATCAGTTATCATTACAATATTGATTGAGACTTTCTCCCCTGATTGAAGAATATCTTTAATTTTTTCGAAAGCTTTTGCACATGGAGAACAATTAAGGCTCAAAAACGCAGTAATTGTAATGGGCGAATATTTTGCTCCAAATACCAAACTTTTATCGGTAACAGAAAACTCATAATGCTTTTGATTTAACATAAGAAACTTCAGAATATTTGGGTCCCGCTTAAATTTAAGATTTGAAGAGTAAATTATTTCATTAGATGTTTTTCCTCTGAAGTACAATATTATTAATGTGTATACAATTCCTGTAACAAGGTATGTCAGAATAAAACCCGATATCATGGGAAAAGTAAAGTGAAGCATTGAAAACATAGGTAACAATAAAATAAATTCTGAGATCAGCACTAACTGAACCCCCAAACATAGAGGACACCATTTCTTAAGAACAAAGCCCTGGTAAAAAACTGAAAAAAATGGATATGGCAACGACAGGGCAGATGAGATAGCAAGTAAAGATAAATAAGAAGTGGCGAATCCTTGCAGCATAATCAAAAGACCTCCTGTAAAATAAATGAAACCAGTATCAGCCCAACCAAACCATCCGAAAAATTTCGCTGATTTATCATTTAAAACAGTATTACAATTTGTGGATTGGTTAATATGACATAGCTTATCAGTTAATGAATTATGAATTTCAAATTCATGAAAAACCAGAAGCATTGAAAGGACTATCCCTGCTATTTTTGTTAAGAAAAGAAAACCCGATTTAACAGCACTAGAAAAGATTCCTGAAGGTATATAGTTAGAGATCTCAAGAGTAGTAAATAGTAAAAAGGTAAAAACTATTACTGGTAAAACAGCATTACCAATCAACTCTTCCTGCCACTTTTTCCGATACTCTCTCTCTCCTGAATTCTCATTGGGATTTAGAACTATAATAGCCCCGGAGCATCTTTTAATGAATTTGCTTAATTCTGTCTTTCTCTTCAGATTATATGATTCAAAATAAGTGACAATATTATTTTTAATTTCAGACACAAAAGCCAATTGGCCTCCATCATTACTAAAATGCACTATATACGGTGCAGGAACATTCAAAAGTTCTTCAGGCTTATATTTCAATGGGTAATGTTCAACTTTCCATACAGATAATGCATCGCAAATACTTCTAAAAGTAGGGTAATTAGAATGAGATTTAAGAGCTTCCCTGACAGAGATTTTGGTAATAGGTATATTGAAATCCCTAACTGCTCTCTGAATAACCGCTACTGTATTATCTTCCTTATTTCTTTTCATATTTTCTAATCATTTTATAATTGTTTTTCACTGTTATCCGCTTAATAATTTAGATTCGTAATTGACGCTTCTAAGTGTTTGATTATCAATTATATTATTTTTCATTTAAAAAGTGACCCCCAACATATTAAAGGAAATTGTAACCCGTGGGGATTGACTTGCTCTTAAACTTTCTCATAGTATTCCGAAGCAGTTCATTTACTTCCAGATTGCTAATTCAATGGATCCGGACCAATGATACTACTACTAAGAAGGCTTTCTTTGCCTAAGCGATCTTTTGGGCTACAGTCAATATTAATTGGGCTATTAGTGTACACCAGACCTGAGTATAGATTGCATTTTCGTTCTCTCCGTAAAAATAATGCTGTTGAAAGTTCTGCTTCGTTTTTTTTAAAAATCGAGTATACTGCCCCGCCAGGTATGCTGACGGGGAGAGCCTCTCACATCACTGTACGTACGGGTCTCGTATACAGCGGTTCATTAAGATGTGGGGCGATTTTTACATAATAAGTGTACATAGCCACATACCCTCTTTTAAATAGACGTTCTAAGGTAATGGTTGTAACAAGAATTGGACTCTGGGCCACTGCCCATCTTCCCATCCTTGTTCTACTCCATGTATAGGCTTGGTGCTGGTCAACCCCCAATCGTAGCAGGTTCTTCCTCTTCCGTTCGGGCTTCTTCCAGTGGTGCCAGATGCAGTAGCGTAACCGATTACGTACCCAGCTATCAAGTGCTTTTAGCTTGCCTTGAATGCTTGCCATTCGGAAGTACTGGAGCCAACCTTGGGTTGTCTCTGTTAGCTTTTGGCATCGTTCGTCGAAGGTACTTGGTGTAGTCTTCCGTGTGATGATTTTGAGTTTATGCTTAAGCGATTTCCAACTTTTAGTGCATACTACCAACTGGTAGCTGTCTTTCACGCCACTTCCGTATGCGGGTGCAAAGCCTTAGCCTAGTATTGTAAATCTTAAAGGTTTCCGGATTCCGCTTTTATCCCTGTTGATCGGTAGTTTCAGCCTGTCTCTAAGAAACAAATAAATGTTATTACCTGTTTTGCGGGCAGCATCCATACTGCTGGTGTATATACTAAAGTCACCTGCGTAACAGACGTAAAGGAGCCCTTGTTTTTCCATCTCTTTATCCAACTCGTTTAACATTATGTTGGACAGTAATGAGCTGAGCGGGCTTACCTCTGGCACACCTTTCCTGAGTTCGACCAGTTTTCCCTTTATTATACATGACGACTTAAATAATACAGCACAGTTTGTGTAAAACAATATTGGATTTACCCCATATATTTATTTGTTCTTTGACAATTTTTTTAAGGTATTCAAGCGAAGGTAAATACTGATTGTTAATGTAGTTTTTTCTTATCATTTTCCAAACTCGTTCTATTGGATTAAGTTCAGGGCTATATGGTGGCAAAAAGAGAAATTGGATTTTCTTTTGATTTTTATGGAGCCATGGTTTAAGAAGCGTAGCATGGTGGTATCTCGCATTATCAAGAATGATGATATGTCTTTTCTTCTTACTGCCGTGCTTTATTAGCATTTTAATGAACTGGTTAAAAGTCTCAGCATTAAAAACAGGTGCCATCAGATTTACTAACTTTCCTGATGATACATTTACGTGACCAAACAGCGATATGCTTTTCTTTGTTGGTGCATGAAATACAATAGGATACTTTTCTTCAGGTGGCACCCACATTGTGCAACGAGAACCATGTTGCTGGAAGTGGCACTCATCCAGGCTCCAGATTTCATTCATCGCGTTTTTTGCCAACTTTCGAAGTTTTTTAAAAGTCAATTAAAAACAAATATGTCACCGTACGTAAAACACCTGCTAAGAACTTCCTGATTAAAATCACACCTGAAGCAAAACACGACTCATGAAAAGTATCAAAAACTCTCATAAAGTAAAATACATGATCCATCCCAATTGCATAATTAATTGACTTCACATTATGGAACAATAATGTCAAAGAACTTCAAGTCCTGTTAATAAAGCTTTGCATTGTCTATCAGACTTACATCTCGTTAAATCTGGAGGAAGTCAAATACATCTGCAATTTTTTAAAGCTCAATTAAGATTTTCGTTTTTTTATCAATGGTGTCCGGCTAAATAATGAAGAGTTAATGAGAAGCCTTGTGTTTATTACGTCCCTACGGGACTTAAGCTATTCGGGGGTTAATTATTATCCTACCAATATTCAGTCCCTCTGGGACTGTCCCGTTAGGAACAATATATTGGTAGAAAACAAATTACATTTAAAAAAAGTCCCGTTGGGACGAAATAGAATTTTAAGCGTATACCAGTGTTTTTTATATCTCCTGACATTGAACTGTCAATTATTTTGCAGATATTTGACTAGCATATACAAAAACATTCCTAATACAAACTGCGAACAAGTAGTATTAAAGCAACTTCGGGATGCCCAGTAGGCGTGTTTTCCCGTTGCTTTTAAGCATTTCTAACCCTAAGATGGCTTGTGGCAGGTATTTTCCTTGTCGAAGTTCTGATTCAATGCGTTCCCTGTTGTTTGTCAGGTAACTGTATAGTTCCTTTAATGGCATACCATCCACGCCTGCCGCCCTCTTTAACCGTATATACAGAGTTCTCTTTCATCCCGGTGACAAAATATACCTCTTGTGTAGTTCAGAGTGCAACTTGGTGATAATAGTTATAGGCATTATCAAAGACTATCATCCTGTCTGATATTAGTTCCAGACTCTTTAAGAACTTCTGATCATTGACTTTTACAGCCGACATTTTTATAAACCGGACAACCGATGAACCGCGTCGATAAGCATTTGAACTTTCTTTATACCTTTTTTTTACTATCTCCATTGGGATTAAATCCAACTCCCTTTAATACATCACTGAATAATGGATAGTTGTGGAATCAACAATAAGTACCTCTTTAAAAGTCAATCCGTACGTTCGACTGTCCGACAAAAAACTCTGATAATGTTTTACCAGGGTAAAATACAGATCTTCAAAAAACTGATAGCTTCTGTTGCGTAAACCGTCGCATGCTGAACTCTTGGCAGGCGCCTGATCCACATACCAAGATGTTTTAGCTTGCCCCCCATTGCACGCAAACCGACGTAGACTTCAGTCATCGAATCACACCATACTTGTTATATGTAGGGTGAGTTTTAAAACTGACATGAAGGATGAGGACTTTGTCGTCAAGATATTTATCAACCCATATGAGCATGGACGAACTGCAACTATCTTCCAAAAGACTTTGAACTTATCATTGATTTAGAATTTTAACAAAAGTATTTTTGTCACAATTGATTTTTTATGTTTATAAATTGGCTTCTAAAACTTTTGCCACTTCTTCAACTGATGGATTTACCAAGACTATTTTTCCAGCTTTGTCAACTAAAACGCATCCACCTCCTGCCATCTCAATTCCGTAATATTCAATAATCCGGGAATCAAGTTCTGGTTTGTCTATTAAGGTTATCCATGAATATTTTTCTTTTTCAAGGAGTTTCTTTACATCGGCTATTTCTTGATATTTTGACGCAACGCCTATTACGGTAAAATCTTTATCTTTGTAATTCTCAAACAGTGGTTTCATTTCACGGCTCTTAGCAATACAAGGTCCACACCAAGGTGCCCAAATATCAATAAAAGCATATTTACCCTTTATCTCTTCTGAAAGTGTATGTTGCTTTCCATTTAAATCAGGTAATTTAAAATCAAAAAAATCTCCTCCTGGTTTCATGTTAGCTAACCTCCAAGAAACTTCATTGCTATAATGTGTATATGGATGATTTTTAAATTTGGTAGCATATTTTTTTTGTAATGCACTTAGTTCATCAAGGTTAAAAATCTTTGGAGAATCTTCTAAATTTAGTAATGATTGAATTAGAATATAATAATTAGGGATTGTAATATTTTCTTCAATGAATTCAATTTCTTTATCTTGTATTATTTTCCTTAAAGAATCATATTGGGAATTGAGTTTTTTTGCAGCGGGACTTAAGCCTTCTCCAGATCGGTACAATTCATCGATCTGAGTATACATTTTAAATTGGTCTTCTTTTTTTTCTGTGTTCTCAAGCTTTTTATATAAATCTTTCATTAATTGGCTTTCGTACACGTCATTTGCCTGTAATACTTTCAGGCTGTCTGTGATGAGTTTCGTCTTTTTATCTATTTCATCGTTCTTTTTTTTCTGATATTCTAAAAACTCATTATTTTCTTTGTCCCCTGAAATGATATTCTTTTTATTTTCTTCCCTTGGATATAATTCCATTTTAATTGTGCTATTGGTGGTAAAAAAAGTAATTGGTAGCAAACTCCCTTGGATGTATTCATCCTGAAATACTAAATTATAAGCTTCAATATCTTTAAAATTGATTTCATAATTAAAAGTGTTGTCTTTTATTGGAATTAGAACAGCAGACTGCGAACGATAATCAACAAATGCATTGGTAAGCCGAAGTTGTGTACTTTGCGGGCGATTGATTACTTTTCCTATAATAATACAGGTCTTTTCTTTTTGAGTGCAGGCAGTAAGAAATACACTTAAACAGAAAAGGATAAGGAGGATATTAATTTTCATAATTTTTTTTTGATTTTTTCTTTTTTATAAAATTTCACTATTATCCGATTAATAATTTAGATTCACAATTTACCATTGTATATATTTGATTATCAATAATCATTTTTTAGTTTTTATAAATTACCCCCCCTACATTTTAAAGGATAATTGTAAGCCTGGGGGCATTGGTTTGTTCTTAAAACTTCTTTTGGTGCTCCGCAGCAGTTCATTTACATCAAGCATGCTTATTAAGTGTATCCGGACTAATGACGCAACGACCGAGAAGGCTTTCTTAGCCTGTGCTATTTTTTGAGTTACTGTTAGCAGCAACTGGGCTATCAACGTACACCAGACTTGAGTATAGATGGCATTTTCATTCTCCCCGTAAAAGTAATGTAACTGGAAGTTCTGCTTCATTTTTTTGAACAGCAATTCGATACCCCATCTTTTTTTATAAAGAAAAGCTACTTCTTCCGCCTCAATATCAAAATTATTGGTTAAAAATTCATAATACCGGTTCTTATCGTCCTGATACCGGACTCTTCTCAAGCGGAGCTTTCGGGTTTCTTTCAAATTTTTCTTTCCCTGCTCATCCTCCGGATTATATTCCAGTTCAATAATCTCATCGCTAAGAACCTTCGCCTGTCCCTTTTTACGATAATGTGTCCGTTTAACTTCTATAACCTCAAACACCGCATTCTTCTTCATACGAGTGACAAAATATACCTCCTTCTCGGTCCACAATGCAAACTGTTGATAATAGTTATATGCCCGGTCAAAGACAACCATACTATGAGAGATTAATTCCAGGCTTTTAAGAAAGTTCTGATCATGTACCTTAGCTGCAGTGATTTTAATAAACCTCCCAACCGATTGAACCGCATCAATAAGCATATGTACCTTCAGTCCTCCTTTTTTCTTACCATCTCCAATTGGATTACGCCCGACTCCTTTAAGTATATCACTAAAGAGCCTGATGGTTGTAGAATCTATTAAAAGTACTTCTTTAAAGGTTAGTCCATAAGTTCGGCTGTCCGACAAAAAACTCTTATAATGTTTTACAAGGGTAAAATACAAATCCTCAAAGAACTTATGGTTCCTGTTACGTAAACCATCACATGCCGTGCTCTTGGCAGGTGCCTGATCCATTCCAAGATGATTAAGCTTACCTCCCATGGCACGCAATCCTTCGCATATCTCGGTCATCGAATCACACCGACTTAATATCTCGAACAGAATCGTAAAAAGGTGCGTCCGCGTCTTGAATGATTTGTAATAATAATCACTCTCATGCTTTCTTATTAACCCATTTATATCAACTTTATCCACCAAATTCATTATCTGTTTGAAAATCGGCTGTCCGACTAATTTAATTTCTGTAAATTTACCCATGTTGTATTTAGTTTGTGGTAAAACCAAAGTACAACATTTGGGGGAAACCTTTGGGGAGTACCCCTCTTTTTATTATTTTAGTAGGCACTAGTGATAAAATTTATTTTTTTAAGTGTCGGGGAATGAAGGTGGAATCCGATAAAACCAGCCGCTCCGGTAATAAAAATTCTCATATTTTATATCACTTATTATCTTTCTTATTCCTTTTATTTATTGATGCTTTCGCCACGTCAGTCACATTGAAAATATGTGCCGATCATTGATTTGGAAGATGCTAATATCTTAATAGTCAAAATAATCTAAAGCTGCCTTTTTTCCAATAAGCTACTATTTTAATTGTTCCTGTATGATACTCTTATGTCAGCTGGAATTTGGAATATCATAATAATTATTTACTCATTTTAACGTTTAATCCGAAATGGACATAAATTGTTACCATGAATGGCAGACATTTTTTTAATATTTTTGTAATTTATAATGATTCTGAATATAATATACAGAATACTAATAATATAAACTACTAGCTAAATTTTAAAAACATTTTTAAATTTGAGTTACCCTTGAGGAAGGAAACGGGCTCTGCAGGAATGCAACCCGCCAGTGCCAAAATAGGGGGCTCGGTGAAAACCAGAGATAAAAAGTTGCTTACAAATTGAAAGTAGACCGTTCATCTTACGAAATACTACAAATTTTAAGCATATCACTTTTTGACAAAACGCCTCTAAAAGAGCTACTTACAAACCAAGATTACCAAGATGTCAAAGAACTAAAATTGTATACAGTTGAAAATAAATTATATTTAAGTGGACACTAATGATATAAGATACTTCTTCAACAAACCTGCTGAGTCTTACTGTTTCTTTTTCATCCAGAGATTTTAAAATATTGATATCAATTATTTGTGATCCCTGTTTATTTTGGCTGCCCAGGGTTTGAATACAGGTTATCGATATAAAAAAAATCATTATTGGTTTCATTCGGATCAAGCTAATATCCTTTTACAAGCTGTATTCATTTAAGATAGATTTTTACAATAATAGGATTACTAAACTCTGTTATTGTATTAAAAACAGGGATCATACTTATCAAATATTTTGATGATTTTTTTATTTTCGGCTCTGTATTGTGATATGCTCTTATAAAATCCATTGCACCTATTATACCAAACAAGCAGTTATTATAGTATAAGAAATAACCATTATCATTTAATAATGGGAAATCTACAATCTTATCAATGTCGTTTTTAAAATAAAGCTTGTCGGAAGCAAATTTGAAAACTTTCAGGGTATGCAGGTTAACAGATTTGTCATCTTTATTATACACTGCAATTATATGTGGATTTTTAAATGACTCAATTGCTATAATTAAATAAGATTTAGTTTCAATGAATGATTGTACCCAATAATCTGATGGTGGACCTCCGGCAATATTAAACATTCCATTATCCCTCCATGTTTCCCAATCCAGTTTATGCTCTCCGAGATCAATAATGTATCTTGGTTCGGACAAATATTTTTTATTCATTTTCAGTATAGTGTCATTGAACCATTCTTTATACATAATAGTTGAATCAGTAATCTGATAATGAGAATCATAAGGTGTTAAAGGTCTCTTATTCATCTGAAAAATATTATATTTCCGGTTATTATCACAAATAACTCTAATTGAATCATTCAACAAATCATAAAATGAATAAAGAAACTTATGTCTTGGGTTTTGCGGAGTAACAATAAACAGGTTATTGTTAAAATATCCAATAGAAATTGTGAAATGTTGTGGAGAATTAACAGGCCCTTGTGTTTTGTTTAAATATTTTCCATCAAAACTATATATTTTAACTTCCTCGGAAATGTTATCATAAACATATACAAGCTGGTTTTTCTCATCAACAGAAAAACATCTGGCATTAGCTTCACCAGGGCCACGTCCGACTTTGAAAAGATCACATACGAATTTACCCTCTTTGTCAAATCTCAGAATTCTTGATGCGTCTTGAATGAAAAAATTACTTTTAGATATAACCAGAGAATTGAATGTATCAAAACCCAACAAAGATGTATCAGTTGTTTGAAGTGGTATATATTCAATCTTTTCTGCAATAAAAGACAGATTCATTGTATCAGTGGAAGCATTTGATAAATCTAGCTTTATGGTTTGTGGGAAATCCTCTGAAAGGCTGCCTTCTTTTTTATTAAAACAGGATTCAAATATGCATAATATAATAAAGATAGCTGAATATATTTCAATCTTCTTCATAATTATAATATTATTATAACGACTCTTAAATATTTAGAAATGCTGCAGGATTTTCATCCTGCAGTTTATTAATTATTAACTAAGGAATTATCATGGATTTTGACAATACTTGTACCCATCTGCCCAGTTTGGGATAATGTCACAATCTGGACAATCAGTACAACATTGACTCGATGAAGTACATCTATAAAGACAACACTTACCATCGCCATATCCACCCCTTAAAATTAATAATTCCTCATTTTTCATCAACTTCTCGGAATTTATCTGTAATTTATTAAGTTTTTTCATGATAATCAATTTTTTAGTTTAAGTAACAATTTTCTATTCCCTGATTTATTTCACAGGTCAATTACAGTGACCGATGAAGGAGCGTCAGGGTCGCTACCGAAGTTACGGAAAAATGTTATCTTCGCATAGGCATACCTCCTTTCTGTTAGGGAAAGGTCGGGGCAGGAAGTGGCGAAGGGCTCCCACCTACGCTCTCACTTTTGCTAAAGCCACAGTGGGCAAAGAAAGCTTCGGTGGGCAAAGCTGGGCGGTGAGCGGGGGGCTGATCCGTAAAATTATTTTGCCCCTTCCTCCCAGCTCCCTGCCATAAAACTCCTGCCTTTTTCTTTTATATCTACTAAATTGATACATCCATTTATCCCGAAAACAACATCCCGTCAATCACATTGATTTTTAACAACCATACAGAACAAAACTTCCGGTAATAAATTTCGGGAATCAGAGTGACAAGAGTGCAATAAAAAACAGGGAAAAAAAGGTAAAAACAGGGAATTATCGGAAAAAACCGGAAAGAACCGGACACCGGTTGCACTTAAGCTGACTTCTGGCTCAATGTTGGGTGTGAAGAAGAAAGAAAATCATGAAGGTTATGCATATCACATCGAAACGAACGGGAGCAAAGAGCCTGGAATGTTCTCAGCTTTTGTACAGATAAGGATTGTTGGTCGTTATGTCGATATAATGTGAAGCGGGAACTTAGTGCTAATAGTTACTGCTTTTGCCCTGTACCCTGCGCTCTGTGCTCTGTGCGTTGTTCAGCTCCCTGCTCTTTGCTCCGCGCTCTCTGCCATTTTTCCCCTGTTCTTCTCTTTCAGATCTACTAAGAAAAACATCCCTTGATCCTGAAAGTAATCCTGCCGGCAAAAAATTCAGACAATTCACGATATTTCCCTCCGATTTTATATCTTTTTCTCTCCAAAATATTTAAATTTCGGAAATCAATTCGACATGATTGCAATTAAAAGACTGAATAAAGCGGACATGAGTGGACAAATATGATTAAAATGTTTCCGAAATGAAACCTCAATATTTACTGCTCGTTTTAATTCTATACTTTCAGGTTTCAGCTTGCAGGAATTCAAGTGAAAATACTAAGAACAGTATTGTTAATATTGAAGCTGAAAACACTCAATCTGTTATAGATTTAAAATTAACTCAGCTTGCAGACTCTTTCAGATTGGTGCCCTTAGAAACCTCAAATGAATGCTTACTAGACAATAACACTGAATTCTATGTTGGTAAAAGTTATATTTTAGCATATAGCAAAAGCGGTGTTTATAAATTTTCTATGAATGGTGAATTCGTTAAGAAGTTATTCGGATCAGGAAGAGGCCCTGATGAGTTTACAAATTTGATACTCTGCATCTTTGTAGTAGATGAAAAAAAAGATATTTTATACATTAATGATCAAAAACGCCAGGGTTTATATCTAAGATATGATCTGAAATCAGAACAATTCCTGGAACCCATAAAACAATGTTTTCCTGCTTTCGGATTTTTTTATATTTATAGCGATTCTTTAATTATTGCATCTAACCTCCTGCAAACTTCAAATTATTCGGTTTTTATCCAGAATCTCAAGGGTAAATTTGTAACAGGGATTACTAATTCGAAGAAGTATTTATCTGGTCAAAAAGAAACTTTGCAGAACGGCAGATTAAAAAAATCAGATTCGATTTTTTATTATTATTTTGATAATGATGATACTTTATTTAAGATAAAAGAGAATAAATTAATTCCATTTCTGGCATTAAACTTTAAAACACCAAGAGAAGATCCTCCAAAAGACATTAATTCAGTTGGAGACAGATTTATCATTTATCAACCGGGAGCTCCCGGTTTCATAATTATTTGTATTCGCATAATTGAAGATGTGAATTTATATCGTATAGGAAGACCCGGAGGGGAAAAAGCTTATTATCTGTTATTGAACAATTATACAGGAGTAGCCTCAAAAATAAATTCTTATACCGATAATTTTATTGGAGAAACTAAGGATGCATTTGCGCTAAGTCATCCTGATCCATATTATCCATTCTTCCTTACTTTACTCCCTAATAAGAAGTTGGTCGTGGCTTATAATAAGTTTCAAATTCAAGATGCAATTGAAAACGGTTTAAACTATAAGGATTTCCCGGTTAGAATCAATGAAAAACTCATTAAGCTCAATGAAAACCTTCAGGAGACTGATAATCCAATACTCCTGATAGGAATGATAAAAGATA
>CAZWUB010000094.1:0-13206 GCA_964637415.1 uncultured Rikenellaceae bacterium | reverse complement strand
AAATACAAGTTATTTAATTTTTGGATCAGCTTTTAAAAATATAGTAAAATAAACAATTAATCCTTAAACAGAAGGGGTGCCAGTTGATATAAGCTGCGACGCCAGGTAAGAAATTCGTGAGCAGTTCCTTCTGAAACATAAGAAACAGCATTGAATCCGGCTTCTTTTAGCGCGACAGCAGCATTCTTCACACCGTCGGGTCTTTCTTTGCTTCCGCAACTCAGAAAAATAAGTTTGACTTGTGATTTGTCTTTGATATCAGCCGGAGCATATGTTCCACCGCTTAATAAAGCGTAATGAGAAAAAACTTCCGGCTTGTTAAGTGTAATAGTTTTGGTTTCCATACCACCCATCGACAAGCCAGCCATCGCGCGATGTTGTTGGTCGGCAATTGTATTAAAATTGTCATCTATATATGGGATCAGCTCATCAATCAGTACTGTCTGAAACGGCTTTATGTCAAAATTTTTGAGTCCGCCAAACTTAATTTCGTTGGTCATTCCATAGGTCATTACAATAATGAACGGCTTGATCTTACCTTCTGAAATCAGGTTATCCATAATCAGATTGGCGTGTCCCTGGTTACTCCAGGCGGTTTCATCTTCTCCCCAACCGTGCTGCAGATACAAAACAGGGTAACGTTTGTTTATGTCTTTTCCATAACCGGGAGGAGTATAAACAAATGCTCTGCGTGAGGTATTCGTGCTGGGAGATGGGAAAAGAATTTGTTGCACATTGCCATGAGGTACGTCTTTCAGTGCATAAAAATCCTTGTCGTGAGCCGGGATTTCAATACCACTCTCCCAACGGGTGGAACCGTAGAAATTCAAAGCTCCCGGGTCGTTAAAAACTCCACCGTCAATTGTCAGATGATAGTAATGAAAACCTTCATCCATCGGGCCTTCGGTTGTCCCAACCCAAATGCTGTCAGCTCCTTTGGTCAGTTTGGTCCCGCCCCGGCCGCGAGTTCCGAGACTGGCGGTTACACTCCGGGCATCAGGAGCTTCAACACGAAAACGGGCATAACCCTGAGAGTTTACCATCGGATAATCTTTACCCGGCTGGTTCAGGGTTGAAGGTTTGAAATCTTCTTTGATTTCTGAAGGACTGGTTTGTGAAAAACAAAAACTTCCGGTCAATACCAGTGAAGTTATTAATGTAAAAAGTTTATTTTTCATGATTGTTTAATTTTCATGGATGTCTCCGTTAAAGATATAACAAATTCACAGTTTTACGAACGATTATCTTCGATCCTGATTTACCAGTCTTCATTCACCAGCACCAGATGAAACAGGATACTTGCCCGATTACGATTGTGGGGAGGAGGACAAAGAAAAAATATTATAAATAGCAGGTATTATGATGTATTTCTCACACCATAGTTTGAATATCATTATCAGGATTGATTCAGACTGCATCATAAGAGGATAATTTTAATAACTAAATTTGGAGTAAAATACAATCAATATGAGGAACACCTTAATAATACCGTTATTGCAATTGTAGCCTGGCTGAAAGATCATAATTACCGCAATGTATTCATCGATGTCGATAATGAAGGCATGGCACGAAAAGCAAAGAAGTTTGATAACAGGGAGCTGGTGATTTCAGGAAAAGCTATTGACAGCAGCTTTATAATTGCAACGAATTACAAAGGTGATCCACCGGCCGAAGCTGATATGGCCATACATCACAGCAACAGGTACATTGGGAAGCCTTATGCCGAGACAGAGGCTTCTCCTCCCGGAATTGCCGGAGGTTACTGGGGTGCATACAGTAAACAGGGTAAGGAGTGGAAGAACGGTCCTGATCTCTATCAGTATATCAATATCGGTATTTATTCTGAAGAGATGAAAAAAGAACAGCTTGCAGCAACATTTGGATATCTGGAAAAAGGTGAGGGTCATATGCTTGCATCGACATGGTTGCAATGTATTCCGCCTGAGGGTCCGAATCATTGTCCCGGTGGTTATGGCAGCAAAAGTGATCCGGGAATCAGATGGTGGCTCGAAAAAATAAGGGAAAAATACGGACCCTATTCTCCCGCAAAAAGAGAGTAAATAAGAATCCTTTACTTTGCTAACGATAAGTGAGGTAGTTATTGGGATTGAAAAGCATGGATAATTTTTACAATGGCATACAATGAATACGCACTCAGGGCTTTTAAACTGAACGGAGTTGATTATTTGCTGAAACCATTCCAGAAAGACGAGCTTGTAAAGGCATTGAATAAGTTTAAACAAACTGTTAAGACCAGTCCAACATTCATTTCCTACATCAGAGACCAGATGATACCAATTCAGGCTGAGTCGGTGGCTTATTTCTATACTATCACCCAACTGGTTTATGCGGTTACTGAACAAAGTGAATTCGTTTTGAATGAAAAGCTGGAAGAAATCGAGAAACAATTACCCAGTGAACTTTTTTTCAGATCTAACCGCCAGTTTATTATTCAGAAGAAATATGTGAAAAATACTGAATTCTATTTTAACAACCGTCTGATTGTTCATTTGACTTTGCCCCCACCTGATAAAATAGTAATAAGCCGCGAAAAGGCTACATCTTTTAAAGAGTGGCTGATTGGCAAGTAGTATTTACCACCTCCTTTCTGGTATTTTTCAGGTTATTTATGCCGATAAACGTCAATAAAAAATATTAGAAGTTAATAGTCTGTTTTACTTAAAGTATCAATTTATTCTGACTTAGGGAGCTATTTCTCAAAACGCCCCATCAAAAATGATGATGTCTGGGGAAGGATTATTTCATGATCCGTTTTGGGTAAAAATGGAAGGATTGCTTGCTGCGTTAAAACATTATTAATCTATATTACCTGCTGGTCTGTCAAAATTAATTGTAAACAACTAAATAATACTTAATTTAGGATTCTTAAAAAAATTCTTCTGACTAAACCAGTTCCGGGAAAGATAAAATCAAACGAATCAAATAAGTTAAAATCATGAAAAAAAGGATTTACAATCTGTTACTTTTCCTTATTCTATCAATGGGATATATTCAGGCACAGGACTACCTGATAAGCTTCGCTGGTACAGGTGCAAGTCCAACTGTTGAATCAGTAAAGGTCGAAAACATAACTCAGGGAACGGAGATTACATTAAACGGGAGTGATGTTTTACATCTTGTTTCAGTAGTTACCGGTATAGATCAGATAACCGGAAATAACGAAAACAAAGTAATATTTTCTCCAAATCCCGTAAACAATAATACTCGGATGAAATTTTCCCTCCCTTCATCAGGAGAGACATCAATAGCCGTTTATGATATCACCGGCAGAAAGATATTCGGAAGACAGTACTATCTTTCCGGCGGGGAACATATCTACAGGATAGAAGGCTTTGACAGAGGTATCTATTTTGTGACGATCAGCTCAGATAAATATTCAATTGGCGGAAGGTTAATAAGCAATGAGAGTAATGACGGTAAAATAGAAATGACTTATGAAAATACCGTTTCCAAGGAGAAAAAGGCTTATGAATCAAAAGGTTTTAAGGGTGAGGTGGTAATGCAATATAATACGGATGACAGGTTAATTATTACAGCAACCGGAGGGGAATCCATATCAACTGTCTCATTTATTCCCTCATCGAATAATATAATAACCTTCGAATTTTACCCATGCAAAGACGGTGACAACAATGTATATCCCACTGTTAAGATTGGGACCCAGATCTGGATGGCAACCAACCTTAAAACAACAAAATTTAACAATGGCGATCCCATACCACTTGTAACCGATAATGCTGCATGGTTGGCAATAAGATATGAACCGGCCTACTGCTGGTACAACAACGACGAATCGACATATAAGAATATTTTTGGAGCACTTTATAACTTCTGGGTTGTAAGCCCGGGGAATCTTTGTCCAACCGGGTGGCATGTTCCTACTTATGATGAATTTACTGCCCTTGAAAACTACCTTATTAAGAATGGATATAATTATGATAACTCAACATCAGGGAATTACATAGGAAAATCATTGGCATCAACGGCTATGATCTTTCTGAATCCATCACCGTCAACTCCATCCATATTTTGGGAATTTACACTGGATGATGGTTGTGTAGGCAACACTGACTTCCCCTTAAAAAGAAATGCCACTGGTTTTTCAGCAATGCCGTCAGGTTTTCGGGGGGATAGGTTTAGTGTACCGAACATGTTCGCTCATTGGTGGTCATCTACTGAATATGATATGGTGATGGGGCGATACAGAAATTTACAATCGAGTTGGGAGTCTCTTCTTGGCGGGTATTCATATAAATGGGCGGGTTATTCTGTCCGCTGCCTGAAGGATTTTTAATCTGATGGGCAAAACCATAACTGAACGCTGGCACATGGCCCGTGTAATTCTATGATCCTCGGGGAAGGTGCTTAACACCGAAAAAGCCTTGCAGCCTGCCAGGAGGCAGGCTGCTACGGGCTTTATTATTTCCAGCCCTTACAAAAGCAAGCTTTTGACGGTCTGAAAATAATAAAGCCCTGCCGTTTCACGGCAAGGCTTTTTCGGTGTAGCGGAGGGAGGATTCGAACCTCCGACCTTTGGGTTATGAGCCCAACGAGCTACCACTGCTCCACCCCGCAGTTTTATTGTGGGTGCAAAGTTAAAACTAGTTATACAATTACCAAAGGAATTGCTCTTTTTTTTCGATTTTATTGCTATGTTTGTCATGGTAGATGAGTTGGCAGTTGGCAATAGGCAGTATTCAGTATTCAGTAATCGGTAATCGGTAATCGGTAAGCACTTACTGAATACCGAATACCGAACACTGAATACTGCCAACTTCCAACTACCAACCGTCAACTTATTTTGATAATAATAAAACCAGACACCATGCCCCGGGTATTCAAAGCAACCGAAATAGAAAAAGAGGAAAAAGAGATCAAACGCGATTACCTCGACAGACATATGCCTCATGTAATATGCCCCGACCAGGTCAAAAGGGGAGAGAAATTCGCTGTAAAGGTCAAAATGGGGGAGGAATATCCTCATCCTGATGAATATGATCATTATATTTCTGTGATCCAGCTCTGGAACCGCGAAACACTGCTTGCCGAAACACGATACACTGCGGGTGTCTATGGAAACCTGCCTTCACAGGTTGAAGTCGATTTTTATTTGGTAGCCCCCGACGTTTCAATGAACCTCTCAGCTATGGCTGTCTGTACCAAACACGGACTGTGGCAAAGCGAAGATAAAGCCGTAAGGGTGATTTAGAGTCCGGACTCCGGACTTCTGACTAACCACAATGAACCGGTTAACCAATACAATTGAAACAATTAATGCTGATATAAAGATCAGGTTTATTATCTTTGCGTGCCGAATATATCCTGTCAAATGGCTAAAAATGATAATAAGAAAAAACGCAGCTGGCGCGATAAATACAGATTTTCTGTAGTTAACGACACAACCTTCCAGGAGGTTTGGAGAATCAAGCTGACACAATACAATGCCTTTCTTCTTATAACAGCGCTTATCCTGTTTATAATTGGAGCTACAGCATCTCTTCTTGCCTTTACTAACCTTAGAGAAATAATCCCGGGCTACCCCGATGTTACAATGAGACGTAATATTCTCATGAGCGCAATAAGACTCGATTCACTTGAACGGGAACTGAAACTGAGAGATAAATACTTTGCTAACCTGAATGCAATTATTTCAGGAAACGAACCAACTGGATCTTATACCGCCGGTGATACTACGGGATATCACAGTGAAGTTACTTTCAGAAAAACTCCTGAAGACTCTGCACTCAGAGCCCAGGTTGAGAGCGAGGAGAAGTATAGCCTGACTGTCGGTACTGTTACTTCAGAAAATCCGACCAGCCTTGCCAGCCTTCACTTCTTCCCTCCCGTGAGAGGAATAATATCAGGGAAATATGATCCGCGTACAAGACATTTCGGGACTGATATTGTAACAAAGCCGAAGTCCCCTGTCTCTGCTGCCCTCGATGGTACTGTAATTTTTACCGGGTGGACAATGGAAACAGGTTTCGTGATACAAATTCAACATCCTAACAACATCGTTTCGGTATATAAACATAATGCAAATCTCCTTAAAGAAACCGGAGATATTGTCCGGGCAGGTGAACCAATATCTGTAGTCGGGAACTCGGGAGAACTATATACATCAGGCCCGCACCTTCACTTCGAGATATGGTATAAGGGAAGTCCTCTCGATCCTGAAAAACATATACTCTTCTAATATACATAAGCCCGGACATGCCCCTTAAATTAGCAATTTTAGGATCAACAGGGTCAATCGGGACTCAGTCACTTGATGTGGTCTCAAGGTATCCTGATAAGTTCAGGATCACAGTCCTGACTGCCGGAGATAACGCAAGGCTTCTTGCAGAACAGGCATTGCAGTACCATCCCGATTCTGTGGTAATCGGCAATGAAAAACACTACCCTGACCTCAGGGAAATGCTGAAAGGTTCCGGAACAGAAGTTCTGGCCGGCGAAAAGGCCATTGAACAGGTCGCCGGCGATTCCCGGGCTGATATGGTCCTAACGGCAATTGTTGGCTATTCGGGGTTGAGACCTACAATTGCAGCAATTAAATCGGGGAAAAAGATTGCTCTTGCAAACAAGGAGACTCTGGTTGTTGGAGGATCTATAATAAGAGGTCTTCTTAAGGAGTCGGGAAGTACCCTGATACCTGTAGATTCTGAGCATTCAGCAATATTTCAGTGTCTTGCCGGGGAGAAAAACGATTCTGTCGAGAAGATGACCCTCACCGCCTCGGGAGGACCCTTTTTCAATATGCCCCTGGAAAGGTTAAAGAAAGCGACACCAAAGGATGCACTTAAACATCCCAACTGGAGCATGGGGGATAAGATCACAATCGATTCCGCAACAATGATGAACAAGGGTCTTGAAGTCATCGAAGCCAAATGGTTATTCAATCTTGAACCGGATCAGATAAAGGTGATAATCCATCCTCAATCGATAATCCACTCTTTTGTCCATTTTAAAGACGGATCCGTTAAAGCCCAGCTTGGAATACCCGATATGAGGATGCCCATCCTTTATGCTTTAAGCTATCCGGAAAGATTTAGTTCCGACCTGCCGCGGCTCGAATTCAGCAAATATTCTTCATTCACTTTTAATGAACCGGACCCGGAGAAATTCAGGAGCCTTACACTTGCATACCAGGCACTGTACCAGGGCGGCAATATGCCCTGTATACTGAATGCTGCAAATGAGGTTGCAGTTTCTGCATTCCTGTCGGGAAAGATCGGATTCTTACAAATACCCGAAGTAGTAGAATATACGATGGGAGAAGATCCCTTTATGGCTGATCCGGGACTTGAGGACCTTGAAATATCAGACAGGCAGGCAAGGAAAACCTCAGCCAGATTCATTAATAAACACGTTAAAGAAAAATGACAGTACTTATAAAAATACTCCAGTTCGTAATCAGCCTTTCAATTCTTGTAATCATACATGAGCTGGGGCATTTTTTATTTGCAAAGATCTTTAAAACACGAGTTGAAAAGTTCTACCTTTTTTTTGATCCGTGGTTCTCTCTTTTTAAGTTCAAAAAAGGAGAAACAGAATACGGAGTTGGCTGGCTGCCTCTTGGCGGGTATGTAAAAATTTCCGGAATGGTCGATGAATCAATGGACACCGAGCAGATGAAACAGCCTCCGCAACCATATGAATTCAGGTCAAAAAAAGGCTGGCAACGGCTGCTTATTATGACAGGGGGCGTTCTGTTCAATTTCCTTCTTGCCCTTCTGATATATGTAGGTGTTCTTTTTACCTGGGGTGAAACTTACCTGCCTACACAAAACGTAAAATACGGGATTGTTACCGATTCAACAGGATATAAACTTGGTCTCAGAAATGGGGATAAAATCATATCAGTTGATAATCAGTATATTGAAAACTTCTCCCAGGTCATTACTGATATTTTGCTTAACGACAGGAAGACCATTCAGGTAGAACGCGATGGTCAGATCGTGAATATTAATGTAACAATGGAATACATCAAGAAAGTCCTTAAGGGAGAAGGAATGATTGAACCAAGAACTCCTTTCGGACCTTTCGTAATTTCAGCCTTTTCAAAAGAATCGCCTGCCAGTATTGCAGGTATTCAGGTTAATGATGAACTGGTTGGTCTCGACAGCAATAATTTCATCTGGTATGATGAATTTCAGGGCTACCTGGCTGCCCATAAGAGTAAACCGGTTACAATGAACGTACTCCGTGACGGTCAGCCTGTGGATATAACAGTTACCCCTACAGCTGACGGATTTCTCGGGATCATCCGGAACTGGTCGGTAGATAAGATTTTTGAACTGAAAACTATAAAGTATGGTTTGCTGGAATCAATTCCTGCAGGGATAAAAAAGGGATTTACTACTATAGGCGATTATCTCAAGCAATTCAAGCTCATATTTTCTAAAGAAACAAAAGCTTATGAATCACTGGGGGGATTTATTACAATCGGAAGCATATTCCCGGGTGTATGGGACTGGCAGTCATTCTGGTCTTTGACCGCTTTTCTCTCGATTATTCTTGCAGTGATGAACATATTACCCATTCCAGCACTTGACGGGGGGCATGTGATGTTCCTTTTATATGAAGTGATCACAGGCCGGAAACCAAGTGATAAGTTCCTTGAATATGCCCAGATCACCGGGATGGTAATCCTTTTTGCTTTACTTATTTATGCAAATGGCAATGATATTTTTAAATTGGTTCGAAAATTCTTTTAATTTTGCCGGGCTTGTTAATAACTAAAGAAATTATAACTTTGTACAAATTTTAATACTTAAAGAGATGGGAAAGATAGGTATGACAGAGATTATTCTGATTTTGCTTGTTGTAGTACTGCTGTTCGGCGGGCGTAAAATTCCTGAACTTATGAAAGGCATCGGACAGGGAATGAAAGAATTCAAGAAGGCTTCAAAATTTGATGCCAAAGAAGAATAAATAAGGAATAACGATAAAAATAGGATATTGAAAGGGCTGGGAAAGCCCTTTTTTTATCTGGCAGCTTAAGTGTTAACCGGCTCATATTTCTGATTTCTTCTCAGAGGTTCAAACCCGGCTTCCCTGATTATTTCTTTGAGGTCATCTGCACTGAACCGGTTAGAGGAACCGGCAGCGCTCACGACATTCTCTTCAATCATTATTGATCCCAGATCATTTGCTCCCGCATGAAGAGATAACATCCCGACTTCTTTTCCTACAGTAAGTACTGAAGCCTGAATATTTTTAATATTTGTCAGCATAATTCTGCTTATTGCAATCAGCCTTAAATAATCAGGAGGGTTATAAGTACTTCTGATACCCATCTTTTCCCTGAGTTTTGTGCCTTCATCCTGAAAAGGCCAGGGGATGAAGGCAATAAAACCGTAATTGCCCTCAGGTTTTTCCTGCTGAAGTTCTCTCAGCATGACCAGATGTTCTATCCTTTCCCTGACAGTTTCAATATGTCCGTACATCATTGTCGCTGAGGTAGGCAGATTAAGACTGTGGGCCACTCTCATCACCTCAAGCCATTCACCTGTTGTTGATTTTGAAGGTGAAACAATTGCTCTTACCCTGTCGGATAATATCTCGGCTCCTGCACCCGGTAATGAATCAAGACCGGCATCAATAAGGCTTGTAAGTACCTCATGAATTGCCATTTTTTCTTTTTTTGCAAGAAAAGCTACCTCAGGAGGTCCCAGGGCATGAAGCTTCAGTGCAGGGTACAGTTCCTTCAGCTTCCTGAAAAGCGTACAGTAAAATTCGAGTCCCAGATCGGGATTCATACCACCCTGAAGCAGAAGCTGATCGCCTCCCAGCCTGTATAGTTCATCAATCTTGTTTTTATATTGTTCTGTTGTTGTTATATATGCATCATCAGAGTTCTTTTTCCTGCAGAAATTGCAAAAGGCACATTGTGAAAAGCAGATGTTGGTAATATTAACATTCCGGTCGATAATCCATCCTGCATTTTTCCCGGGATTATGTATCTCCCTTATTTTCCCGGCAACGAACATCAGTTCGTCGAGAGGGGCATTCTCATAAAGTGCAATACCCTCTTCAACATCAAGAGGCAAAAGCTTCATTGCTTTGTCGTACAAAAGATCAGGCATCATGCCGTAAAGGTAGCTGTTTGAATCCGAAAGAATCAATTATTTAATTAACTTTACACCTTAAATTTTGTCTGATCCATACATGAAGCCGGAATTAAGAAAAATATCCAGGATCGCTCCCGATCAGTCTGTTATTTGTATAATCGGGAATAATGAGATCCCCGACTCAATCACTCTTAGTAAAACAGAAAAGGAGTATGCGGTAAAGCAACTGCGTTCAGGTGAAGCGTTGGTTTTTATAAATTCTTATTTCAAATGTACCTACTTCGTCAGAATAAAGGACGGAGTAAGCGGATTCAAAGCCAGGGAAGAGCTTCGGAAAGCTGCTTCCGGGATGAAGAAGCTGATCAGATCTAATGATCACAGAGAACTTGTCATAACTTCATGTAACGTTTATGAAGAAGCTGTTGCAGACTTTGCTGAAGGATTGATCCTGAGCATTTATAAGTTTGACAAGTATAAAACAAAAGAGGAGGATGATATCCCGAAAAAATACCCCTCGGCACTTCTTTTACACGGAAACATTGGGAAAGCCGGACTAAAGTGGCTTGATGATAGTACTGATGCTGTTTATCTGGCCCGCGATCTGATAAATGAGCCGGTCAATCATCTCAATTCGCTAGCACTTGCCTCAGAGATAAAAAAGGCAGGGAAAAATGCAGGATTCAAAGTTGAGGTACTTAATAAGGGAAAGATCGAAGCACTGAAAATGGGAGGTCTTTTATCAGTCAATAAAGGCAGTGTCGATCCCCCTGCTTTCTGTATTCTTGAATGGAATCCTGAAAAAGCTGTGAACAGCAAACCGTTCGTTCTTGTCGGAAAGGGGATTGTTTATGATACCGGCGGGCTGAATATCAAAACAGGAGATTATATGCTCCTGATGAAAGGGGATATGGCCGGTGCAGCAGCCGTGACCGGTGTTTTTTATACGATAGCCAGGAATAATATCCCTTTGCATCTTATTGGACTTATTCCGATAACAGATAACCGTCCGGGAGGAAATGCATACACCCAGGGAGATATCATAACAATGTTCAACAAAACGACTGTTGAAGTTGGAAATACTGATGCAGAAGGACGATTGATACTCGCGGATGCGATCAGTTACGCATCAAAATATAAACCTGAACTGATTATAGATATAGCCACTCTCACCGGCTCTGCAGCATCGACATTCGGGAACCAGGCAATGGCAATGATGACAAATGCTGACAGTAAATACACAGATCTTCTTACAGATTCCGGAAACCAGGTTTATGAAAGAGTGGCAGAGCTGCCATTTTATGATGAATATAACGAGGCCATCAAATCGACAGTTGCCGATATAAGAAATATAGGAGGAAGGGAAGCGGGAGCAATTACTGCCGGGAAATTCCTCGAACATTTTGCAGAGTACCCTATAATTCATCTTGATATTGCCGGCACCGGAATTCTCCGGAAGGATGATCATTACAGACTAAAGGAGGGTCCTGGTTCCGGAGTGAGGCTGCTGTCGGTATTCCTGAAAAGGGTAGCTGAAGAATATAAAAAAATAAAATGATCTATGGATACTAAACCTATACTGGCAGGAATTTCGCACGGAGATATTAATGGCATTGGCTATGAGGTTATAATCAAAACCCTTATGAACAATCTCATTAATGATTTTTGTGTACCTATTGTTTATGGTTCGCCAAAAGTGGCCGCTTATCATCGCAAGGCATTGAACATTAATAATTTCAGTTTTAATAATATCAGATCTGCCGATGAAGCAAATCCGAAAAAGGCCAATATGGTAAACTGCCTTGGTGATGATGTAAGGGTTGAGCTTGGCAAATCGACGTCCCAGGGCGGTGAAGCAGCCCTTGAAGCGCTTGAAAAGGCTGTTGAAGATCTTAAAAACGGGAAGATAAATGTTCTTATAACAGCGCCCATTGATAAGAAAAATATACAATCGGATAAATTCAGTTTCAAGGGTCATACTGAATATCTAAGATCCAAAGCCGGTGCAGATGATGTTCTGATGTTCATGATAAGCGAGAACATGAGGATAGGATTTGCGACCGGACATATTCCGCTTAGAAAGGTTCCGGAAGTCCTGACAACCGATCTGGTTATACGTAAGCTTAAACTGATGAATCAATCCCTTTTAATGGATTTCGGGATAAGAAAACCCCAGATTGCTGTACTCGGACTAAATCCGCATGCCGGAGATAATTCCCTCCTCGGATCAGAGGAAGAAGAAGTAATAATACCGGCAATAAAACAGGTTGAGAAGGAAGGTATAATTGCATTCGGACCTTTCCCTGCCGATGGGTTTTTCGGGGCAGGATCATTTACAAAATTTGATGGAATATTATCAATGTATCACGACCAGGGTCTTTCGCCTTTCAAGGCATTATCTTTTGATTCAGGTGTAAACTACAGTGCCGGACTTCCATTCATCAGGACCTCTCCGGTACATGGAACGGCATTTTCAATTGCAGGCAGGGGCGAGGCATCGGAAAGTTCATTCCGGCAGGCAATTTATCTTGCATGCAGTATATACAGAAACAGACAGTTTTATAATGAGATATCAAAGAATCAACTTAAACATCAGGAAATAGACCTTCGTTCCGACAAGGTTGATGAGCTCCCTCCTGAAATTTTTAATTCTGAACAACATTTATGATCGACTATATAAGAGGGACTATTACCCAGATCACACCAACATTTGTGACTATCGAAACGTGTGGTGTGGGTTATTTAATAAACATCTCCCTGAGCACCTTTACAAAGCTTGAAGGTCACACCGAATTTAAAATGCTGGTACATGAAGTTATTCGTGAGGATGCACACCAGCTTTTCGGATTTGCCGATAAGGGAGAAAGAGATATTTTCCGTTTGCTCATATCGGTGACAGGTGTCGGAGCATCAACAGCCAGAATGATGCTGTCCTCCCTTTCTTCTGCAGAGGTTGAAAAAGCTGTGTTGGGATCAGATGTAAATACTCTTAAAGGGGTCAAAGGCATCGGATTAAAAACCGCCGAAAGAATAATAGTAGACCTCAGGGATAAAATAGGCAAACAGGCCGGAACCGGTGAAATATTTGCACTTGCAGACAATACAAAGAGGGAGG
>CAZWUB010000093.1:7003-13223 GCA_964637415.1 uncultured Rikenellaceae bacterium | reverse complement strand
GCAGTAGGGGCGTTGCACGCAACGCCCCTACAATCATATTATTCAAACATTTTATTTCTTAAGCAGATCGCGGATTTCCGACAGGAGTGTTTCTTCCTTTGTAGGAGCCGGAGGAGGAGCAGGAGCAGCTTCTTCCTTCTTCTTCATTGAATTAATACCTTTAATCAGCATAAAGATTGCAAAAGCAATAATAAGAAAATCGATAAGGGCCTGAACAAAACTTCCATAATTCCAGGTCACGGCAGGAGCAGTTTCCGTAGCAGCCTTCATCACAAGTTTAAGATCGGTGAAATTGACGCCACCAAGGAGTAATCCTAACGGAGGCATCAGAATGTCATTCACAATTGAAGATACGATCTTACCAAAAGCACCGCCAATAATTATACCGACAGCCATGTCGATCATGTTTCCTTTCATGGCAAATGCCTTGAATTCATCTACAATTTTCATTTTTTTCAGGTTTTAGTTATTAATTAAAATTTATATGAGAACCCTACACCAAATATTTCCTTGAACTGAGGAAGCGATCCTACTGGTTCCACCTCATCGTTTTTCTGAATCTTTATATCATCATCGTAAAGAAGGTGAGTGTTGAAACTTACCGAAATATATTTATTCACTTTAAGTCCGATCAATGTTTCCCAGCTTACATCAATATTCTGGGGATTATTGGCATAATTGGAGAACAGATCAATTTTTGTTGTAAATGAAACATTCTTCATGAATTCACTCGTGAAATCAGCTTTGGAATAAATTGCCCTTACATATCCCCCGATCTCACCTCTTGATTTTTCTCCTGGTGTTACTCCGAAAGCCCCATCATCTGACAATTCCTCATCAGTCACAAAAGTAAACTTGGCCGTCAATGGTGCTACAAAAGCGCTGAAGTATGCGTTTGGTTTGTAATCGAGCCCGATAGCCGCCAGAAGATATGCAGGAGCAAACAGGTTAGATATTTTTGTTTTTTCTTCTCCTTCATATTTATACCCCGGTTGCATCTGGGTTTTAAAATTTAACAGGGCTGCATAGAAGACATTTTTAAATGCCTGTCGTCCGTATTTTGATAAGAAATCAATTTTATCATCTGTCTTTCTGTATCCCTGATCTCCCTGCTTCAGCAGGCCATATCCGATATCGAGCGAGTTATCCCAGTTAAATTTTTCACTTTTAAAATTGGCAAAGCGGCTGAATATCCCGTTTATAGCAACCGATTTCTGACCTCCGGCAGCCCAGTTCGTCAGTGAAGTCTGTGCTAGATTAATTGACACAATTCCTCCCTTTTTCCACCCGAGGGTAGTGTCAGCCGACTGGGTCCTGAGAGTTTTTTCACCTTCGGTAATCTGCCCCGAAATCGCACTTCCAATAAATAAAACCAGTATAATAATACTGTTTACTTTTCTCTTCATATTCATAATAAATTAGTTAGACTATACTGATATAAAATAATCCAGCCATGCGGTGCATGGCTGAATCAGTATTAAAATAAGCGGAAGAGGAAGACTATTTTTCTACCTCTTTAATTTCAGCTTTTGTTGCATTTCTCATTACTGAATCGACACCATTATTCCGGCCGCTTTCGCTTTTGTAATTCTGGCTTGTTCCGATAACCTCCTTATTTGCTGCAACAACAGCGAAGCGGAACATATTCCCCGGCGTTTGCGTTTTTACTATTCTTTTTGGATCTTTTGCATTTTTCTTAACTGATGCAATACCATTTAAACATCCAGCTTTGGAAGCGTATCCTTCACTGCTGAGAATAATTTGTCCGTTATCGGCTTTCAGACGAAAACGGAATTCATTTTTTTTACCGCTCTGATAAACTTCGAATTTTGCCATTTCTGAATTAATTAAGGTTTATAAACGAATTGCTATTTTGGTATAAATCATTCAGGCTCTGATATGTAGCCATCAATTTATGAGCTGGTTCAAATATAAGGACAATTTTTTTAATTTAGTTTATTAATTATGAATAATTACCACATAATTATCCACTTTATTCCATCATTATATTAATAAAGATTAATGATTTGAATGATCATGATGGAAGATGAGGCAGTCAGTTTTTTTCAATACATATTTCTGAGGTTGAAAATATTCTGTTAAATTGCACAATTCATATTGATCAGTCAAAAAAAGGATAAAACAATGGGAAAGAAAGAAGATTTTTCAACTCATATTAATAGCGGCTATGCCTGCAAAGGCGACAGTATATTGCTTGGCGGGGCAATGTTTGAAAGAGAGGCGCTGCCTGGAATTCTTGTAAAAGTTCCTTTAAAAACAATGAACAGGCATGGTTTGATTGCAGGGGCGACCGGTACCGGAAAAACAAAAACTCTTCAGGTAATTTCTGAACAATTATCGGAAAAGGGAGTTCCGGTGCTGCTAATGGATGTTAAGGGTGATCTCAGCGGTATTGCACGGCCGGGAGAAGAAAAGTCCTTTATAACAGAAAGACATGCGAAGATCGGGGTCCCTTATTCAGCAAAAGGATTCCCTGTGGAATTGCTGACTATTTCCACACAGGATGGTGTACGGTTACGTGCAACTATATCTGAATTCGGTCCTGTACTCCTGTCCAGAATACTTGATCTGAATGAAACACAGAGCAGTGTACTGTCGGTTATTTTTAAATATTGTGATGATGAGGGTTTGCTTTTACTCGATCTGAAAGACCTGAAAAAAGTTGTTCAGTATATAACAGAAGAGGGCAAAGGACCATTCGAAAGTGAATACGGGAAGGTGTCTCCTGCTTCAACAGGTATTATTATCAGAAAGCTTATGGAACTTGAACAACAGGATGCTGATCTTTTTTTTGGTGAGCTGTCATTTGATATCAAGGACCTTATGAGGAAGGATAAAGATGGGAACGGATATATAAATATTGTAAGACTTACGGATATTCAGGATAAACCCAAGTTGTTTTCAACTTTCATGCTTTGTCTTCTTGCAGAGGTATATGACATCATGCCGGAAAGGGGGGATCTCGATAAACCTGAGCTAGTAATTTTCATTGACGAGGCACATCTTATCTTCAACCAGGCCAGCAAGTCTCTTCTTAATCAAATTGAGACCATCGTCAAGCTCATCCGGTCGAAAGGCATCGGTGTATTTTTCGTAACACAGAATCCCATGGATGTACCCAACGAAGTACTTGCCCAGCTCGGGTTAAAAATCCAGCATGCACTGAGAGCGTTCACAGCTATTGACAGACAGGCTATAAAACTTACTGCAGAAAACTTTCCGTTATCTGACTATTATAAAACTGACGAAGTACTGACAAGTCTGGGTACCGGGGAAGCACTTGTTACAGCCCTGAATGAAAAAGGTATTCCCACACCTCTTGCTGCTACTATGGTAAGAGCCCCCATGAGCCGTATGGATATTCTTACTCCAGATGAGATCTCTTCAATAAACAGGTCATCAGATCTTGTTCGTAAATACAGTCAGGTCGTGGACCGGGAGAGCGCTTACGAGATATTGGGGAAGAAGGTTGAATCGATCAGGAAAGTTGAGGAGCGGGAGAAAGGGAGAGGGGGAGAGGGGGGGAGAAGTACATCCCGTACCTCAGGAAGAACAACAACCCGAAGACGCACCGGGGTCAGCCCGGTTGTAAAAGTTCTTACGAGCGCCACATTTATACGTGGTGTGATGGGAATATTAAAGAAGGTTATCTGATCTTCTAAATTAATTGCCGTCAGCTTCAGCTGATTTAATCCAGCTTGAGATCAGGATGTATTCAATTGCCGTCAGCTTCAGCTAATTTCTGACCTGAATGCTGTCGACAAGGTATCTTGAATCGCCTCTCCAGAAAACAGCACCTCCCTTCTGGATATAGTGAACAATTACATTCTGCCCCTGCAGTGTATCAAACTGCCTGGTAATATCTTTATTGATCATCGTGAAGAAGAATTTTTCCGAAGCAATTGCTATCTGTTTGTCAGTAACCACACTGCTGAGTATCATCTCACCTTCATAGGTTTTGAAAACAATACCTTTCCTGGAAAACTTCTGCAACAAGCCGGATCTGTAGCCTTCACTATAGGTATAAAAATACTTCAGATATACAAAAACAGCTAAAACAATTACCAGAATGGCAATTATCCATCTGAAAAACTTCTTTGTCTTCCGGACTGTATTATTCCAAACTTCGGATTTTGTAGTTGTAGTTGCTAAGAACGGACTCATTATTTTAAATTTTATGGCTGAATGATCAGAAACTTCCTGCAAAGTAAAATAAAAGACTTTAATATCAGACTGCTTTCAAAATATTTAATTCAATTTGTCTCTTGCAGTATTCTTCAATTGATACAACAACCCTGCAGAAAAGGCAGGCTCCTTGATTTTGATTACCTTTTTATCACCACCTCCGTCGATCTGTGAGAATATACCGGATTCTTTTTCACGCCGGGTTCTGTTACTCTGAGACCTGTAATTTCAATTTTGTGGGCATCATCCATTACCACAGCTGTCCGGTAATCCTTCTTTGTACATGAAAGTGTAATGTTTTCAAATCTTATACCCCTGGCATGACGGATATAAAAACCCCAGGCAGGCAGCTCTTTGAACATCGAAAATTCCGGATAGCTGGCACCCATTTCAGGTACTTTATCAAGCTCATCCAGCCCAACTTTCGCATAGGAAGGATTAGCTCCTCCGGGATATCGGATTTCAATGTTTTTTAAAGTAACATTTTCAATAAGGGCATCGGGCATCCCGACTATTGACGAAGGAGAGATGTTGCGGGGCAGGTCCTCAACAGGCCCTTCATAATTATATCCTTCATCAGGCTTTGTCGATGGAACCTCGGCATAAACATTTGAGATTGAAATATTATTCATCCTCCCTTTTTTTCCCTCCCTTCGCTCCCCTATCCTGAGGAATATCACATTCCCGGTGTTGATTGATCTCAGACTATCGACGATTACATTCTCAACAAATCCTCCGTCAACAGCAGCAAAAGTGAGAGCCGACCTGTAAGTGTCGAACACAAGATTATTGATAATTTTAATATTACGGAATCCTCCATAGGAAGCTGTCCCGAATTTAATCCCGTTAGCACTTGTCCTGATTGTATTGTTATGGACATATACATTCTGACATATGAAATCGGGTGAATGTGATTTCAGACAGATACCATCATCTGCCGAATCGAAATAGGAGTTTACAACAATTACACTGTCGCAGTCTACAATATCTATCCCGTCGTTGTTCCAGTATGATTTACTGTCGACAGATATCCCATCAATAACAACATTTCTGCACTGGTCATACTGCTGGTTCCAGCTCCCTGGATCTTTCAGCAAAATTCCCTGAATTATAACATTCCTGCATCCTCTGAAATAAATGTTTTGCGGACGGATCGATTCTCTCGGACGGTCATAACGCAACGGGTCGCTGATGACTCCTTTGTGAATCAGATCGACCAGGTTATTGGCTACCTGAAATCCCCGTCCGTCTACAACACCCTTTCCGGTGATACCTATGTTTTGCTGGTCGAAAGCAAAAATGAGAGCAGTCCAGTTGTGGCTCATTTCATAATCGAGAGGATTCAGAGATCCGACAAGAATAGCCCCTTCTTCAAGCTGGATTGTCACATTTGATTTAAGATAAATTGTGCCGGTAAGATACCTGCCCACATAAAAAACAAGTCTTCCTCCCCCGTTTTCGCTTATGTAATCAATTCCTTTCTGAATTGAGTTTGTGTTGAGAGTAGTGCCGTTCGATTTCACTCCAAACATTGAAACGTTATAATCTTTCGCATACAATGTGCATGTAAGCGCAAAAATTGCGATAACCGAAAGTGATCTGAAAATTTTCATATTGACAGGATTTATTTTATTGTTTACTAACCCACCCCAGGCCCCTCCCGCTTTGCTGGACAGGCTCTTCCAACTTAAAACTCACATCTGATCCTTACACTAATCACAAACTCACTGCACTTAAAACCCACCCCAGGCCCCTCCCAGGAGGGGATCCTATGACTCGTCACCTCTTCCCCCACTTCCGCTCAGCGGAACTGCGTCGCTCCGCTTCTTGTCTCCCACTCTCCTCTTCTCCATTTCCCCTCTTCTCCTCTTCTCCCCTTCTCCTGATCTCCCCCTCTCCTCTTCTCCATTTCCCCTCTTCTCCTCTTCTCCCCCTCTCCTGATCTCCCCCTCTCGCTCCGCAATACTGAGTCACTCCGCTCCTTTTCTCCCCTTCCCCCACTCTCCTCTTCTCC
>CAZWUB010000093.1:0-6903 GCA_964637415.1 uncultured Rikenellaceae bacterium | reverse complement strand
CACCGGCCCTATAAGACCCATCGACTGGACAGGCTGAATTTTATTCTTCTCATTCGTCCAGTATTGGGCAATTGGATTATCAGTTAGTGATTTCATGTAGTTTCCCATTGATGTTGCAACTGAAATTTCAATTTCATTCATTCCGGGCTTCAGGAATTTGCCAATATCAAATATCCTCCACCCGTACCATTTCGCACCGCAATAATGTCCGTTAACTCTCAGTTCCGAGACTCCCCAAACCTTTCCGAGATTAATAAATGTATTTTCCGGATCACCAATAACAACATTGTTCCGGTATACGACAAACCCCGCAAAATTCACAAATTCAGGAATATCTTTCAGATCTTTCAGAGTATCGAGCTGAAATCCTGAGGTTGATCCCTCACGGCAATGGATAAAATCAGCATTCCACCCCTTATCCAGCTTTATAATTGAAGAGCCGGAAGGTGGCAAAGGTTTCCATTCTTCACCGTTCCTGCTTTTATCAAAAACAAACAGCCTTGATTCAGCAGGTCCGAGAACCACATCCAGACTTCCATCCTGATAAAGAGATACCCTGTTTCTGTTACCTGATTCGGGATCCCATAACCAGCAATATTTCCTGTTGGTAAATGCTTTAGAAAATGTGATTTTTGATTGCCAGGAATTATGCAGATGGGAATTTATAATATACATAATTTCAGAACCATCATCCGACCTGTAGCGATTCTGCATCACATAGGGATCAGGTTTGTCAAGACTGATATAAGGAGTAATATTGTACTGAGACTGTATATTCCTGTACCAGTTTATGAAATCTTTTTCAGGTTTTTTCAGAAAAATGAATCCATCTGAATATTTTTTCATTTCGCGTATAATACCATTTACCTCCTTATCTCTCATTTCATGATCTTTCCATCCTGGTGATTTAAACGGAATTGTCTCAATACAGAATATTCTGCCCCCCGATCTGACAAATTCCAGCATCTTTCCGGCTGCAGCAGGATCAAGGGTTTCGATGTTGACAAGGAAAAGAGTATGATATTTTCTGCTTCCAAAATGAAGGAACCCTTTAGTGATTTTTGAATCACGGATCACTCTCTGTGAAACATAGTCGCAACCATTCCCATTTTTATTTATCGCCTCCCATACAAGAGTGAACCAGTCTATATGGGTTATTGAAGGGAAGGGTTCCATCTGTGATCCGATGAGGCTCCACATATCATCGTTGGGCGGTAGAATAGCGATATCGGTAAACATTGTAACGTTCTGCAGAAGGGCTGACATCCGTGCCTTGTATTCATTATACAGATGGAACCATGGCCACCAGGTATTCTTCTCATTGTAATAAGCGCCATATCTTATCCATCCCGGGTAAGGAGCTTCGGGAGGAGAATAATTGAATCCGTGGAAGACCGAATGTGTCACTCCGGATATTGCACTTTGATCTCCTCCGATTTTAAGATTTTCAAGTGAAGTATTAAAGACCGTATAGGTATCGGTCATCTCTTCGCAGCTGACAAGCCGCTTACCTGACAGATTTGCTGCAGAAGAAACGTATTTATTGATCATCGTATATGCTCTTCCCCTCCGGTAATCTTCTTCGGGCATCTCCTCTCCCACCTTGTGCTTCAGCCAGTTCATTGTCCATGATTCACATTCGGGTATATCATAATGGAAGCTGCTTTCAAGAGGGAAGAAGCTCCGGCCATAAGCCTGAGCCCTGGATTTCACATTCAGATCGCTGCACCATCCGGTGAATGTCTTTATAAACCGTTCTTCGAGAAGTTCTGCTTTTGTAATCTCAAAATCATATCTCATTCTCCGGACCATATTTTCAATCTGAGGTGAGAGGGCTGCTCCATATTTCAGATCTGTGATATTCCCCATTGCTCCGGTTTTGAACAGGATGAACGGCAGGTATGGAAAAATATCATACCCTCTCCTTTTTCTGAATTCATCAATCACATCTGCAGACCAGTTGGCTCCTTCAAGTTCCATGCTGTCCGTAAACAGTGCCCGGATGTGCCCTGAAAGTGGTCCGATCTTATTCTCAATAGTATCTGACATATTTTTCAGATACTTCCTTACTGCCTCCTGATCATAGTGATTAAGAACAGGTCCCGTAGCTCCCGGAGCTCCGTTAATAACCTCCATAAATCCGTGGATCTTGACAAGTCCGTACAGAGCATGATTCCCTGCCGGAACTGAAATCCTGAAAGTGTCGTTTAATTTTTCCCCGGTCAGTTCGACAACCTGATCCATGGTTTCAAGCGGATCGGGGACAAGATAAAGTGATAAAAGATCCATCGTTCTTCCCGGGAAAGGTGAGCTGACGGCAGGATCAGCTTCTTTGAAAATCTCAAATTCCGAAATTTCGTAATCCAGGGGACCGGCAAGTTTCTTAACTGCAATGGCTGCGATCTGGCTTCGTTCCTCTCCCTCAAGATATTCGGCGCCGAAAGGCCACCCGGAACCAACTATAAGATCGCATGTCATTCCCAGGGATCTTGCTTCTTCAAATACAATTCTGAGCATTTCGATCCATTCATCGCTCAGCCATTTCAGGGAAGGCTTACCAAGGTCATCGCCTTCGAACCTTGATGGAAATTCTATGGGATTAATTTCAACACCACCGATTCCGGCTACTTTCAGCAGCCTTAACTCACGAATCAGCTCTCCCGCTTCAACTTTATTGCCGTTCAACCACCAGCGGACATAAGGATGATAGTCTAAGTCCGGATCTTTAAACAATTGATAAAGATTGAGGATGGGTTTCTGCACAGATACCGGGTGAATAATATTTGAATTTAGCCCTCCGGCCAGCAGATAACCAGCAGAAAACTGCGTTCCCTTTTTTAAAAAAGTTCTTCTGTGCATAAAAATGGACTATCTGGATTCTTATCCTGGCTATTTTAAGGATTTATTTGCTTTTCAGATGATTTCGGAAAACAATATGAAACTGACAATCCTGCCCTGAATCCATTCCATCCTGGTCTTACCGGATTATAATTTTCCGTATTAATCAATTTTGTGTCTTTATTTTCTGAGTACCTGAATGACCCGTCTCCAGCCTGTATCTGGAACCCTGCACTGAATCCAAAGTCAAGGAAATTATGCGAATAACTGATATTCAGACCTGCTTCGAGGTAATAATTGAAAGATTTGAATTTATATTTTTCATCTGTAAGCGATTCATCATTAACAATAAGTGATTCTTTCATTTTCAAATTTGAGAATAAAGTACCAAATGTTGAATAGAAGGAATAGTGAATATAATTATGATCAAATAATACTATCTCATCATAAATTCCTGGTCCATTCGAACTGACTACCATATCCAGAAGATATTCTCCGGAGTAATCCCTGGCAGAGATCCTTGATCCTGTAGATTGAAAAGTAAATACCGGGCCAAAGCTTATTTTTTTCAACTTCAGTAAAATGAATGGCCTGTAGTAGAAATATGCCGGAAAATCATGTACCAATTCCGTTTCGAAAGGAGTAGTAATTAAAGCATTTTCATTTAATTCTTTTAAGCCTGCCATTGAATAGCTGCCAAGTCCAACCTGTATTCCTGTTTTTATGTGCTGAGTCTTACAGGGTATGGTTATCAACAAGAAAAGAAGTGTTATGTATGATGCTTTAGTCATAATCAATTTCCTTCAAGAAAATATAAAACTCCCTGCGTACAAATTATGGCATCCCCGACTAGCCGGCACGAGTTGTACCATAAACCTGGATGAAGGGAATAAGCCACATCATGTAATAATGATCCGTCTATATGCCTGCGTACATACAGGTGTCCGGGAGACCATGTTAGAAGAGTGCCATTATAATAGTCAATATCCAGTATCATCTGGTCTTCAAGATGAAAATTATAAATTTCTGAAAAATCGCTGCATTTCCTGACTGAAAGAGTTTTGTCCTTCCAGATTACAAATCTGTCAGGATCTTTTCCATCAAATTCAAAAAACTCCGGTTTGGAAATCCTGCAATGGGTCCAGATATTTCTGAATTGTGAATTATTATAATGAACCAGCCTCAGAGAGTCATTTTCCAGTAAAATATAATCTCCACATGAAGATATTGCCAGCCCTTTGGCAAAAAACAAATCCTTAAAATAAAAAGCAAGGACTGAATCAGAAAAAAAGTTATAAAGGTAGAAACCTCCGTCTATTTTATTGATCAACACGTTTCCATTGTCTGAAACAGGAACCGGGGGATTGTACAGTTGCCCGGAAAGGAATTTAACATTACGCTTAGTATTACTTGTCAGGTTAGCTGTATTTAATAACATCACATCATTTGTACAGTCAACATAAGTAGTCATGAATTTTCCCGATTGAGAAACCTGTGAGTTTATAAAGTTATACATTGAACAATCCGTCGTCGGATATCCAAATCTTTCTACAATCCGGTTTTCGGATACAGAGTACCTTTTCAGACTATTATCCCCGCTCCAATAAATAAACTCATTTCGGCCAACCTGATGAACCTCTTCAACACCACTTGAACTAAACCGGAATCCGATGATACACGGCTCAAGATATGACTCAAAAAATGAATAATAATCAGGCACATATAGTAAACTATTTTTAGGTACAATTCTTACTGTTATTTCAACATTACGCCCAAAATATGATTTAGGAATTATATAGGTCGTATCATTCAGTGAATTAATTGATTTAGTATCAGCATTAACACCTTTATTAGTTATTAAGGATATTCTGAATGAGTCAACGGCACCAAAATACTTGCACTTATTCCATTTAATTATATATTCATTCTCAACTGATGCTGAATAGCTCAATTTCGGCAGGTTTTTTTCAAATTCAATATACCCCCATGGTATTATGGTCCCATCTGTAGTTAAAACTTTGACATCATATCTTGCCTGTTCTCCTACATAAGAGCTGTCGGTGAAAAATTCAGATCTCGTTCTCCCCATTTCAAGATCAAAATTCCATAAGGTCCTTAAAATAATATACCGCCTGAAGTCATATCCCCGATAGCGATTCCAGGATAATTTTAAAAACCCATTATTAATTGTTGATTGTACATTATGATTGTAATTCTCATCTATATACAGGACCCATGATTTTGAAAAAACAAATCCCTCCCTGCCAAAAATTTCTGCTATACTTCCTGACCCTGATTCAGTAAATACTTCCAATACTAAAGAATGAATTCCGTTGGTCGCCATTCTGTAATCCAGGTAAAAAGTACCTTTATTACTTTTTACAAGGTATTCTTCTTCATTATCAATTGTAAAGCGAACTGCCAGTATTCCCTGATCACTGCTTTGAAAATTGAAACGGACCTGTTTTGATCCATACAGAAATATTGTATCATACTCCAGGTTAAGCTCAATTATCTGAATTTCAGGAGCCGATACATTCTCAATTACAGTACGCTCGTATACCTTATGCGGTTCAAATTCACAAGAGTTTGATAAAGAGGAGATAATAAATAAACAGAACAGGACTATTAAATAATTTTCCCGGGCCATGCCTAAAAGGAATTGAAAAATATTAACTCATCAAAAAATATATTACTGCATGTCAGTCCTTAACACAACGAATTCCCTGTCCGACACTCTTTCCGATATTAACGTCAGTATAAGCTCCTTCAAAATTCCATCCAAATGCACAGTACCATGCATATGTATTATCTCTTTCAGTAGATGACCAAAGGTAACTTACTGTTGTGTAATTGTTACAAGCGCCTGCAGGAGCCCGGTTACCAGTGGGAATTCCGGTAAAACCTGAAATATTTGTTGCCCCTTCATTCGGAGATGCCCAGTGAGTGAGACCCGTTTCCTTCAGTTTTCCTCCTGCAACTGTAGCTCCTCCCTGAGAAGTAATTAATGTGTTCCATTCCGTCCGGGACGGCAAATGCCAGCCTGTCGGACATACATTACGTGCATCGGTTGCAGCATGCCAGGTATACAATCTTCCATAAAAAACCGGATCAATCACTAACTGATACCCGTAGTAAATCCATTCATATCTGGGACTTGTTTCAGTGGAAATGTTAAGAGCCTGGGGATTGGTTGTCCCTATCAGATCGCCATTCCTGTATTTTGTTGTCCGCAGATTTGAAGCCATCCATACCTGAGTGCCGATCTCAACTACTGGATAATTTATATTATCCCCGTCTTTGCATCTGATAAATTTGAAGCTGATCTCTTTGCTGGCAGTGAAAGCCGAAGTGACTACAGTGCTGAATTCGCCGGAAGTACCGGTGAACTTCAAATACTGGCCGGTAGTATAAGGCATATCGACAGTGGCCTGTTCCGACTTTGTTCCGTAATTCTTCCCGCTGTTATAAAGGGATTCTCCTGTTTTGCTGATTTGAGTAATCTTTAAATCACTGCTCTTATTGCCGTTTGAGAACAGTTTCCCTGAAAAAGAATAATCCCTTCCCTTTAAATTGATTATATATAAACCATTGCTCAACCCCGAGACCATAAATTCCTGCTCCTGCCCCTGAACATAAAAATCCTTCTGATAAATTGCTTTACCGGCAATATCATATACTGAAATAACAGCTTCTCCATCAGATGGTGCATTTATACCCAGTATGGAGTATTCAATCATCGGATTAGGATATATCTTTATCTTCGATGAGTGATCAATACCGACATCGTTCATTCCGGTAGGAAAGGTAAGACGCAGAATATCTGTTCCGCTCAGAGTGCGCGTCTCACCCGTTGTGAGGTTTTGTACTTTAACTTCATTGACCAGAGTCGCTTCTCCTGTACCTGTGAAGTTTACAAGATAAGGCTGGGCATGTAACTGAAATACACAAAAAAGAAAGACAAAAGGTAGAAGTTTTTTCATAGACATAATTATTAAGTAAGACTGATAGAGTTTATTCGATTATTACCTGAACCGGTTCTAAAATTATTGTTTTTTTCGTTAA